>CAYYNF010000056.1:0-11658 GCA_964472695.1 uncultured Flavobacteriaceae bacterium | reverse complement strand
GTTCAATCTAATTCAACTAAACAACCCGAAAATTCAAACCAACCAACTCTTCCACCTTTGGGTACCACGCTATATTCAGATTTAGAACCTGAACCAGAATATTTAGATTTCGATCCTACAACAATTACTGCACAGGAGGTTTTCGAAAAATTAAACATTCAAGAGAATCAGGAAGATTGGAATAAAAAGCAGTTAGAGATTCTAGAGAAAGCATATCCTAACATAGATAATTGGGAAGAATTTACTCCCAAAGTTATTACGGAGGAAACGTACCAATCTGTAGGAGATTTTATATCTATGTTTCATGATGAGATGAAACCTTCTCCTTCTCCTAAAGAAGCAACTAAGTCTCAGGGTAATTCACTTGACACTACTTTGGAACTAGGGCAAGATGCTTTCTTAGAAAAGTCACTTGATGATATTAGTGAAGCAGAGTATAAAGAAAAACTTCATGCCCTTAATAATGATGAAGAATATAAGAAGGGAAAGGTCTATTATGTTGGAAATAATGGGGATGGAGGTATATCTGAAGCAAAGCAAGAGACCATAGGTAAAGCCACTAACTATGGAGTAGTAGCTGGGGCTGCAGGTGCGTTAGGGTTAACGCTATTTGGATTGTTTACAGCAGGTATGGGACCACTTTTAGTTACAGGAATAGTAGCTGCGGCTGTTCTGACCCCCTTATTAGCAAGGGGTATAGGGAGATTAGCTCATGTGTTGTATAATAAAATGGCGAATGGTGCTAAGTATGAAAGTGCTCAGAAATACAGAAAACTTAAAAGTAAACTTGAAAAAGTAAGGCATCACCTTGATGATGATAGGTTAACCACCGCAAAAGATGTTTTGCAGGCTATTGTTGATGAGGAAAAAGCACCGTTAGAAAAGGAAAAAGAAGACTTAGAAGAAAAGTTAAAGGCGGAAAATTCAACTCAAGATCAATCAGCACCTGAAAGCGAATTAACAAATGTTGATGAGAAAAAAGCAGAGTTAGAAGGGGAAAGAGAAGGGTTAGAAAAGGAAAGAAAAGAGTTAGAAGAAAAGTTAAGGGCGGAAAATTCAGATCAGAACCAGACAGCATCTGAAATTGAAGAAATAGATAGTAAAATACGTACTTTAGACGCACAGATAGCTAAACTTGAATTAACAAATAGAATAGAAGTTCTAAAGGCACGAATAGCTGAACTTAAATCAACAAATAAAATAGAAGTTCTAGAAGCACAGATAGCTAAACTTGAAGTGGCAAGGCAAAGAGCTAGAGCGTTACGAGATGGAAACAGAGGTATACTTTATAATATTTTCAGACCAAAGAGAGGTATTATAGATAGGTTGTGTCATTGGGGAGCGGAAAGATTGGTTAGTAAGGCGTTGAAAGAGGCACATTCGGAAGCAGGTAATGTTGGTGTAAAGTATATTGGGGTAAACCAAGATACTAAGGAAGGTGAATTAAAAGTAGTTAAAACAGGACTTAAAGAAAGTGACCCTAAGAGAATGGAAACAGGTAAAGGTCTTGATAAAAAGTTAAGAGACCAGTATACTACGTTACAAGATTTACTAAAGTCTAAACATTTAGGTAACAACGATAAAAAAGAGATCTATAATAGTTTAAAAGAAATCGAAACAAGGCTTGAAAAAAATAAGTATGCTTCTAAAGCTAAAATACCATTTATTAAACTTCTATCTTGGCAAGAGCGTTCTTCAATTAGCTTGTTATTACGTGAGCCGTTTGCGGATATGCGTAGTAGGGCTGTAATCGCTAAAGCTAATGCTACGTTAGTCGATTTAAAAGGAAAAAAGGTAAAAGCACATTATACTAGAATGGGATTAGGAGATTTCGAGAACTCTCAAATAGACAAGAATGATATTAGCACATATTTAGAATTGCGTAAAAAAATAAAGGAAAACTATAAGAGTTTAGATATTGATGCTTTAAATGCAAAAAAATCAGAATTAGAACAGACTTTAAAGAGGCATTCAAATCCGGAAAACACCCGTACAAATACAGAGAATAAAGAAAGGAAGACTCAGCTTGATATTAGCATTGATGTAGTAGGTAAACTATTAGAGAAAAAACAAAAAGAACGCTCTAAACAAGCTTTTGAAAAGCGACCATCTAGAAAACAAGGTGTGTAATGTAATCCACTCTATTCTTTATGTAACACGCTCTTAGATAGAGTAGTATAATTAAGAAACACAAGGTAGCAATTTCAGTTTGCTACCTTGTGTTTTTTTGTGTGGTATTATTCCGCACCCTAATCTCATTAACTTAAAAATACGTGCTTTTTACTTATAAATTAGTGTATTGTGCTTATTTTCAGTTCACTGACTCAAATTTATAATTATATTTAATATTATAATAAAATGGTTTCTGTGAATTCAGCCTTCTAATCTGTTAATAAGTGAGGTTTTTTTGCAGTAAAATAAAATGAACTAAAACTTTTTTAATATGCCAGAAAACGAAGGAAGAGAAGAAGAACGAAAACAATCAAATTCAGATGGACAAGAGTTATTAGATGAACTTGACCTAGCAACGTCTAGACCAACTCCCACATCATCAACAGGAGATGATACTCAAGAAGAGGAGAAAGAGGAAAGTAATACTCAGGGTACAGGTACTCCTCCTGTAGGAGTAACACCTCCTCAACAACAAGAGGGTAGGGGGGTAGATAATTCTGTCCCTAAACGACCAAGTGGTGGTTCTTCAGCAGGTGATGATGATCCTGAGCCTAAACTTGAGCCTGAGTCTGGTCATGATCCTGAGCCTGATCTTGGATTTGACCCTGAGCTTCTTAGACGAATAGGGGAAGATGAAGAGATACTGGAGCCTGATATTCCTCTTGATCCAGAAAAAACAGAAGCGGAACAATATTTTACAGCATTAGGTGATATTGGAGGTGAATGGACTCCAGATCAGAAGGCGACCTTAGGAGATATGTATCCTGAGATAGATCCAGCAGAATGGGATGGAGATCTTTCAGTTCAAAATATAAAGGATAATAGTGAAATGTCCAGTGAGCTACCTTCTAAAGATCATGTAAAGAACTTCATGCTTGAGAACCATGCTGCTTTACGAGAAGGCCTTCTTCCTTCCCTTTTAGAATCAAACATAAAGCAACCAGAACCTCAAAAAGATCCTATTAGGGAAATATTGGATAAAGATGTGGATCAGATCACTGAGGCAGAGTATAACGAGGCTTACAAGAAGCACAAAGAGAGTCCTGAAAGATCTGATTATAAGAAAATAAGAGATGAAAAAGCGAGAAATAGTGCTAGAGGTTACCAAAAAGGAATAGGTCTAGCGCTGTTAGGGTCAGCTGCACTTTTAGGAACTGCTGCACTCACCTTCGGAATAGGACCTCTTGTAATTGCTGGTGCAGTAGCAGCACTTGTGGTATTGCCTAAGGTTAGTCAACTAGCATTTAAGTTGTATAACCACGTTAAGAATTCCTTGTTTCATGGAACGAAATATCATAACTATAAGAACTATAAGAAAGATAAGAGTAAGCTCCATAAAGTACATAGGAACATTAAAGATGGTAAGTTAGTACAGCGAGCAAATCAGTTAGAAAAAGCACTAAAGGCCTATGACTCTAAGTTAACTTCAGCTCAGAAGGAAGTTTTAAGAAATCAGATACAAAAATTAAGAAATGCCAAGACAAGGAATGAAGGACTGCGAAATAGAAATGTCTTAAGTTTTTTTAAGGGTATATTGAGACCAAAAGGAGGAGTAATTGATAGGATTTACAATAAGAGAGCTAGTAGGCGTTTAAAAGAGGCATTAAAAGAATCTGAGCTGATAGCTAGTGCTGTTGGAATAAGATTACCTCAACTGCAAAGCCAAAAAGCTAATGAGTTTAGAGAGAGTATCTCTAGTCGTACACCAGAAGGAAAAACGAAAGATGCACGATTAAGACGTCAGATGAGGCAACTAATGCACCTTGCTACGAAAGGTTCGTTAACCGACCATCAAAGAAGGGAAATCTATCATAATATAAAAGAAATACATACAAGACTTAACAAAAACAAAAAAGCAGCTAGAGCTAAGATGTTACCCTTTAAAGGTCCTTCAGATAAGAATTATACAGGAGCAAAAGAACGTAATCTTTATAGTTTACCTCGTCAGGCGTATGCTGATAGTCAAAGTGATCAATTGTCTGATAAAATGGACGGTATAATAAGAGGATATGAAAAAAGTGCGGCTGATAGATCTAGTACGCCTCTTGATGGAATGGATCGCCCTACCGTTAAAAAAGATCCTCAGGTAGTATTTAAGGAGAAGTGTGAAAAAATGAATAATAAGCAATTACAGGACTTTATTGAAAAACAAGAAGGAGTATTAAGAGATATTCCTGCTGGAACTAGCTATACAAAGCTTTCATCAGCCCAGAAAGCTGCACAGTATAAGAGAAATATTGCAAGTAATGTGCAAAAAGCACGTTCAGCTACTGCTGCACGACAGCAAGGACAACAACAAAGAGCTGGAATGGGGAGGTAGATAAGAGCTTAAAATATCTCCAATAAAGGCAATTAAAACTATATATACTCCTTCTATTATTTTTTTTATTGATAATGGGGGGAGTATTTCTTTTTGCAGGAAAAAAATATTAAAATAAAGAGGGCGAAGCTATAGCTTCGCCCTCTTTACGTTGGTTTATGTTATTATGTATTATTCCGCATTTAGTGAGCTAATATCACTTAAAACATTAACGGCTTCATCTACATAGATGTCCTGTTTTAAATTTTTATGCCATCTTCTTCGTTTTTCTCCTAGGATAGAGTCTTTTGTAATCAATTCTATTTCGTAAGGGAGTGATTCAAAAGTTAAAACAGAGTTGAACTCTTCTACTTTTTCTAGGTATTCTATTTTCTTTTCTGCTGTATTAATTTTTTCTTTATAATCCTTGTAGTTCATAGAGAATTCATTAATCTCTTTTTGTTTGGCAATCCATTTCGCATCATCTTCTATAATTTGTAAGAATGCATTATCCTTCATGCGGGCTTTACTTCGATTTATGATACTATCAATATGTTTTAGTTGTGACCATTTTTCATAGCTTGCAGCAGGTATCTTATCCCAAACTAAAGGGTTGTCAAGGTCTTTTTCACCTATATCAATATAAGTATAACGATCAGGTACTATAATATCACTTTTCACACCTTCTAACTGAGTAGAACCTCCATTTACACGATAGAATTTTTGAGTAGTTACTTTTATAGCTCCTAAGTCGCCTATATCGCTATTGCGTAGCCATCTATTAAGATCCATTAAGTTTTGCACAGTTCCCTTACCGTAGGTTTGTGGGCTTCCTATGATGATTCCTCTTTCATAGTCTTGCATTGCGGCTGCTAAAATTTCGGAAGCCGAAGCAGAAAGTTCGTTAACCATAATTACCAATGGACCATTCCATTCGATAGACTTATCGGTATCGGCTAATATTTGAGCATCTGATTCTTTGGTTTTTACCTGTACTATAGGGCCTTTCTCTATGAATAGTCCAGCTATATCTACTACAGCTTTTAGCGATCCACCACCATTATTTCTTAGGTCTAGTATAAGTCCTTCAATATTCTTTTCTTTGAGGCGTTTAATCTCTTTCTTTATATCAATAGCTGCATTACGTTCTTTGTAGTCTTCCATGTTGAAGTAGAACTTAGGCAGGTTAATAATTCCGTAAGTTTTATCCTGATTTTTAATCAAGCTCGATTTGGCATAGGTTTCTTCAAGTTCAACAATATCACGGATAATATCTATATTTTCGATAGACCCATCCACACGTTTAAGCGTAAGCGTAACTTTAGTTCCTTTAGGACCTTTTATTAGTTTAACCGCATCGTCGAGTCTCATACCTACAATGCTAATAGGATCTTTCTCGTCTTCTTGTTTTACTTTGAGTATAATGTCACCTACTTCTATTACTTCACCTCTCCATGCAGGGCCTCCCGATATAAGTTCAACTATTTTAATGTAGTCATCCTTCTTCTGTAAACGAGCACCAATTCCTTCTAATTTTCCCGACATTGAGATGTCGAAACGATCTTTGTCCTGTGGAGCGAAATAATATGTGTGTGGGTCAAAGTTTTCAATAATAGCATTAATGTAAACAGCAAACCAATCTTTCCTGCGTAAGTCATCCGTAAAATCAAAGTATTCTTTAATAGAACTCTTTGTTACTTCACGGGCTTTTTCTTCTAATACTTTATCTGATTTGATTATGTAGGTAGAATCCTTCTCTTTTAGAGCTATTTCTTCTGCCTTTTTCTCATAGAAAGTGGAAAGTGTACTGAATTTTAAGCGCGATTTCCAACGGTCCTTCATCTCTTTTTTATTGGATACGAAGTTTAGTGCTTCAAAATCTAAGCTAATAGAGTCTGTCTTACTAAAGTCAAAAGGTTTTTCTAGATAGCTTTCATATTTTTCTGCAGCATTTTTCATTCTTTTCTGCAGGGTATTGTAAGTAAGCTTAAAAAAGCTTAAGTCTTTAGCATTAATTTGGTTGTCAATTTCAAGTTTATACTTCTCGAAATTATCAATATCATCAGCATAGAAATATCTTTTCTGAGGATCTAATGCTTTTAGGTATTTATGGTATACCTCTTCAGAAAAATCATCATTAATTTCTCGTGCATCGTAATGTACCTTTTCTAAAACGAATGTGATTAGATCTATTAGTAATTTATCTTTTTCGGTATCATTCTGTTTTCTAGAAGTAAAGCTGCAAGATACTACTCCTACAACCACTCCTAAAAGTAGGATTATTAAACTCTTTTTCATGGATTACGTATTTAAAAATATAGTGAGGTCAATGTGCTAAAAAAACAATATTACCTCACTATTAAATCTTAGCTAAAATTATGCCTTTAATTTTAATTAATCGCATAATTTAGTTGTTTTTATTACGCTACTTGGTGTCTTTTGGAGGATGGGTATTTGTGTTAATTTTCTTCTTTGCATTGCTCATATCTTATTAATATGACTACAAATAATTATGTGCTGTACCAAAGGATTGTATAATCACTTAATTATATTTGTCTTGTATTAGTGCTTCGATTTCACTCAGCTTAATATCTGTTGTGTAGCTTTTGATCGAAACTAAATACCTAGGGTAAAGTAGTACCAAATTATTGTTAAATAATATAGATGCAATGAGTTCAGAAAAACCTTTAATTTTAATAACCAATGACGATGGTATCACCGCAAAAGGTATACGTACATTAATTTCGATTATGAATGAGATAGGGGAGGTTGTAGTAGTAGCTCCTGATAGTCCACAGAGTGCTAAGGGGCATGCCATCACAATTAATGAACCTTTGTATGTGAAAGCTCTTTCGTCGTCGGAAAATAGTCCGCAAGAATATAGCTGTTCTGGTACTCCTGCAGATTGTGTAAAAATGGCAAGGCACGAGATTCTTAAGCGAAGACCCGATATCTGTGTAAGTGGTATTAATCATGGTTCCAATGCTTCTATTAATGTAGTGTATTCGGGTACTATGAGTGCCGCTATAGAAGCTGGAATTGAAGGCATTCCTGCTATTGGATTTTCTCTTTTGGATTATGATATGGATGCTGATTTTGAACCATCTGTACCTTATATAAAAACGATAGTGCAACATGTTTTGAAAAATGGATTACCTAAGGGAGTAGTGTTGAACGTGAATATACCTAAGCTCCCAAAGGAAGCGATTAAAGGAATAAAAGTGTGTAGACAAGCCAATGCTCATTGGGAAGAAAAGTTTGATAAACGTACTACTCCTATGGGAAAGGAGTATTATTGGCTTACAGGAGATTTTATCAATGAAGATCAAAGAACTGATACCGATGAATATGCTCTTGCTAATGGATATATATCTATTGTACCGACTCAGTTTGACCTTACTGCATACGATTACATAGCACAACTAAATACATGGAAGTTAAATGAGGAATAGTGTGTTGAGTGTATTTACAGGCATCGCCATTGGTTTTTTGGGAACTTGTTTCGGTACTATATTGTGGATTTTAGCACTTTCAGATTTTGATATTCCTACCACTTTACAAAATGCTTGGGAACAGAATTTACTAGGAGCAATTCTGTCTGCGGGTTCATTGCCTAACATTGCCTCTATGTTTCTATTCTTGCGTCAGAGAAAATACCCTCAGGCTAAAGGGGTGGTGATAGCAACCTTAGTAGTTGCTGCATTTGTCATATATTTAAAGTTCCGTTAGTTGGTATGAAATATTATATTATAGCAGGAGAGGCTTCGGGTGATTTGCATGGAGCGAATCTTATAAAGGCAATTCTGAAAAAAGACCCAAAGGCACAAATACGCTGTTGGGGAGGTGATGCTATGGCGTCAGAAGGAGGTAAACTGGTAAAGCATTATAAAGAGCTTGCTTTCATGGGCTTTATAGAGGTGTTATTTAACTTAAAAACGATTTTAAATAATATCAAATTTTGCAAAAAAGATATTGTCGATTTTCAACCTGATGCGATTATATTTATAGACTATCCTGGGTTTAATATGCGTATTGCTAAATGGGCAAAAGCACTAAATTATCCTGTTCATTATTACATATCACCTCAGATATGGGCATGGAAAGAAAATCGAATTCATAAAATCAAACGTGATGTAGATCACATGTATGTGATTCTTCCTTTTGAAAAGCAATTTTACGAAGATAAACACGATTATAAAGTGCATTTTGTAGGACATCCCTTAATAGATGCTATAAGTAATAGAGCAGAAGTTAATGAAAGTGAGTTCCGAAAAACGTTTCAGTTGTCCGAAAAGCCTATCATAGCACTGTTACCAGGAAGTCGTAAGCAGGAAATAACTACGATGTTGGAAACTATGCTAGAAGTGAGTAAGCGTTTTACAGCCTATCAGTTTGTTATTGCAGGAGCACCAAGTCAGTCTTCGGAGTTTTATAAACAACTAATAGGTAATCATGATGTTACGTTGATTAATAACCGCACTTATGATTTACTCGAAGTTGCCCATGCCGCTTTGGTAACTTCGGGTACAGCAACACTAGAAACAGGATTGTTTAAAGTACCTCAGGTAGTTTGTTATAAGGCAAATGCGATATCCTATGCTATTGCTAAAAGGGTTATAAAAATTAAGTATATCTCGTTGGTAAATTTGATTATGGATCGACTTGTAGTTACTGAGCTAATTCAGGATGATTTTAATATTACCCAATTAGAGCAGGAGTTGACTAAAATTCTAGAGCCATCACAACGTGAACATATTGCTCAAGAATATAGTTTATTAGAAGAGCAACTAGGTAGTACAGGAGCAAGCCAAAGAACTGCTGAGTTAATCGTTGATAGTTTATGATGAGATACATTCAATTATTATTTAGTGCCTTTTTATTAATATGCTATTGTCAATCCATAAGTGTTGTTCAGGCACAACAGTCTGACCGTAGAAAAGCAATTTTTCAAAAGAAGGATGATACTGACAAAGTAATTGTTGATACCGCTAAAGAATATCTTGGTACACCTTATCGCTATGGTGGTACAGGTAAAAGAGGAATAGATTGTTCAGGTTTGGTGTATACCGTCTTTCGTAGTCAGGGTATACAGTTGCCTAGAACATCTGTAGCGATGGCAAAAGTAGGTAAGCGAGTCAGTAAACTAAAAGTAAAACAAGGCGATTTAATTTTCTTTAAAGCAAGCTCTATCAAATCTCGTGTTAGTCATGTAGGTGTTGTAAGTGCTATCAAAAAAGGGAGTATCTATTTTATTCATGCTAGTACCAGTAAGGGAGTTATTCAGTCTAGCTTAAAAGAAAAGTATTGGAATAAAAGATTCAAGTTTGTGAGAAGGGTTTCTGAGACGTGATAGGTGTTATTTGTATGAATTGAAAAACAGGCTGTTTTAACCTTTGAGTTTGTTGTATAAACAGATTTCTGCTTTTATAAATAGGACATAGCCTGTTTCATCAAAAAAGCGTTCCATCCTTGTTGCTTGACCTACCCTTGATTGTGGTCTCATATTGTTGACTACATAGGCTCTTTTTTCTGTATACATAGTGCGATCTTCTTGTTCAAAAAAGGCTATTGAAGCTCGCAACTGTTTTTCGCCATCAGCAATCCATTTATAGCCTTGTTCTCTTCTCGACTTTAATTCAACAAAAGCAATAGTAGTGTTCGACACTAAAAAACCATCACATCGTTTTGCTGTCTTGTTAGGGAACTTTACACAATTATCAACAGGGTAAAACAAGATCTTATCCTGATGAAAGTTATCCACATTAGCAATCCAATCTGTCCCGTTATTTTCGTCGATATAGGCAGGTTCAGATGTATCTCCTTTTTCACTTACTTTATCGCAAATTCCAAATCTTTTTTTAGAAGAGGAAGTCATACTATTTTCAACAAAGAAATTGATTTTCATAGGACTTTATATTTGTTGTAGACTTAATAATTGTGTGTACAGCTCATTGAATTCTCCTAATTCTAGATTCAATTGATTTTCATCAGATGGAATACCTTTGTAGGTTTCCAAACGTTTTATAGTGCCCTCTTTTTCATCTAATTCATAAATTACCAGATCTTTAGCTTTGGTAAAAGAAGCTTTAGGTGTGATTTCGGTTACGGCATTTTTCAAGGTGTCATTTTGTACCTGATGATACACAGACTCAGATTTCACCGATAGCGAAAGGTAGTTGATGAGGTAGGGACTGTGAGTAGTAATAACCAGTCTATTGTCATTCTGAATATTATTAAATGTTAACAAGCTATTCAAAATATGCCTTTGCGAACTTGGATATAGGTTTTGTTCAGGTTCTTCCACAATATTCAAAAAAGCTGAATATTCATTTTTAGAGGACAAGCGTTCTAAGTAAAGTTGTTTGATTTTGGCAGAAAGCTTGGGATTGTTCAAAATAGCATCCATCTCTTTCTCCAATCGCAATTTTTCCTCTAAGCTGTAATCTACGCTCGATTGCTTGTAAATCGTGCCATTTTTTTTGCTTATAGACTCCGAAAGGTATTTCGAAACTACATATAAAGGTACTAAGGACTGAAAACCACTAGAAGCATTTGACAGACGCACCTCGTAGTCATTGCCGATAATGTAAGCGCGTTCATTTGATTTTTGATATTGAAATTCAACTCCATTTATCGGAAGTGTCAAAGTGCCTTTTAGGGTATCAATAGCCTTTAGAAATTCATCTGAAAAGGTGTATAAAGTCCCTGGTAGCCCTTTTAGATTTCGAACATTACTTACGGCACTAATGAGGTTGCGGTCCGCAGGAACATACATGATTTTTGGTAAAAAGAAACGTTCTGTTTCTTGCATCGAAAGCTTGATTTCGCCTTTTTTAAGCTGAAAGTGAAGTGTGCCTCCTAGGTACTCTATTTCGGTATTCTCCTTAAAATATTCGCTGATATTTTGGTATTCACAATACGCTTTAAAGTCATCTAAAGTACTTATGCCATTAGCTTTAGTTTCGCCTTTAATCAAAGCTTTTTCGAGCCAACTGAGCGTAGAAATGAGTTTCGCAATCGTACTTTTTCCTGAGCCTTCATTTCCGATAAAAACTGTAACCTTGTTGAGGTCAATAAAGCCCTCAGCTTCGTTAAACCCTTCTTGAATAGGACCGAAATTCTTAATTTTTAGCTGATTCATAAGTGATTTACCTTCTTTAGTAGTACAAAATTACAAAAAGTATGGT
>CAYYNF010000055.1:0-11686 GCA_964472695.1 uncultured Flavobacteriaceae bacterium | reverse complement strand
TTATTGTCGCGTGCCGCTACAGAAAAGTGGTATTTATTCCTGGAGCACGACGCACATCATCAAATTATTACAGTGAAGCATACCGAGAAAGGTGTGCGATTAGATCAAACATATACATTTAACGAAATATTTAATTAGTAATTCATGAAACCATTTTATAAAATAACAGGATTTTCTGTAGGACTTTCATTCCTGCTATCGAGCTGCTTTTCTACGAATCCATCTATTATATCAGCTAATCCTGAAAATATAGATCGTATTGCTATAAAAACACATGATCTTACTGAAAAAGAGCTTAAAAATTGGAATCAGGCTGATTTGTTACTGGATACTATACCAGGAATGAGTGTTACTAGAGCCTATCATGAGTTTTTAAGGAAACGAAAAATTACTCCAGTAATTGTTGCTGTGATTGATAGTGGTGTAGATATTGATCATGAAGACCTTAAAGGTAAAATCTGGATTAACGAAGATGAGATCCCAGGTAATAATATTGATGATGATAATAATGGTTACATAGATGATGTAAATGGGTGGAATTTTCTAGGAGATATTGTTGGTGAAAATATGGAGTTTGTCCGTATTTTAAGAGATTATAAAACGAAGTTTGAAGGTAAGTCAGCTAGTGATTTTACTGGTGATGATTTACTGCTTTTTGAAGTGTATAAACGTGCGGAAAAAGAGTATGCTAAAGAGGTGAAAGGTAATCAAGAATCCTTAGCTCAATATGAACCTATGTTGAAGCGATTAAAACTAGCACATGAGTTTGTTTCAAAACAATTAGGTAAGGATGAGTACACGCTTCAAGAGGTGAAAACAGTTGTAACTACAAATGAGGAGCAAGAAAATTTAAAGAATGCTGTGGTGCATATGCATGCTAATATCTCAAACGGAGAGAACTTTAAATCTCTTGTGGCAGGTTTTGAAGGTTATGTAGATTATCTTATTTCTCAGAAGGATATTCATCTTAATATGGGATTGAATGCACGTAAATTAATCGGTGATAATGAAAATGATTTAGCTGATAATAAGTATGGTAATAATCAGGTTTCGGGTCCAGATCCTAAGAAGGAGGATGCGAAACATGGTACGCATGTAGCTGGTATCATAGCTGCTAATCGTCATAACAGAAAAGGAGCAAAAGGAATAGCTGAATATGTAAAGGTAATGCCTGTAAGAGCTGTTCCTGATGGTGATGAGTATGATAAGGATATCGCACTTGCAATTCGATATGCTGTGGATAATGGAGCTAAAGTTATTAATACTAGTTTCGGGAAATATTATTCACAACATCCAGAATGGGTATATGATGCTATAAAGTATGCTGCAACAAAAGATGTACTGATTGTAAACGCGGCAGGTAATGATGGTGAAAACCTTGATAATGTCGATGTGTATCCTAATGATCAAACATTAACAATGGATGAAATGGTTGATAATTTTATTACAGTTGGTGCGTTGAATCATACTTATGGAAGTGCCTTGGTTGCAAACTTCTCGAATTATGGATCGAAAAATGTAGATGTTTTTGCTCCAGGTGTAAAAATATATGCTTCCACACCTTTAAATACTTATGAATATTTAAAAGGAACTTCAATGGCAGCACCAGCAGTTTCAGGAGTAGCAGCTGTGTTGAGAGGCTGTTATCCTACTTTAAAAGCTAGTGAGATTAAAGCTATTATTATGGAATCAGGTAACGCAACAGAGGCAAGTGTCTCTCATGGAAATGGCAAGGTTGGGAGTTTTGCCTCGATATCAAAATCGGGTAGAATGGTAAACTTGTATAATGCGATAATCTTAGCAGAGAAACGTTCACAAAATAAATAATCTATGAAAGTAATTGGGATATGTCTATATCTCTTTTTAGGGACATTTTTACTTAAAGCTCAACAAAGTTATTGGCAACAACAGGTGGATTATAAAATGGATGTTGATGTCGATATCGATAAATATCGTTATAAAGGAAAACAAGAATTAGTTTATACTAATAACTCACCTGATACACTTTATAAGGTATTTTATCATTTGTATTTTAATGCTTTTCAGCCTGATAGTGAAATGGATATTCGCTCTCAAAGTATTGCAGATCCTGATCAGAGGGTAGGTTCTCGTATTGGAGCTTTGAAATCTGAAGATATAGGTTTTATAAAAGTAAAGAAGCTTAAGCAAGATGGAAAGAAATTAGATTATGAGGTTGTAGGTACAGTTCTGGAAGTGGATTTGTATAAACCTATTATGCCACATACCAATACTACTTTTAATATGGAGTTTTTAGCACAAATTCCTCAGCAGATCCGACGTACGGGAAAACATAATAAGGAAGGGGTTGCTCTTTCAATGACGCAATGGTATCCTAAAATGGCGGAATATGATCATGAAGGTTGGCATGCCGATCCGTATATAGGGCGTGAGTTTCATGGAGTTTGGGGTAATTTTGATGTTTACATTAAATTACCGAAGGCGTATACTATAGCAGGCTCAGGTGTGCTAAAGAATGCTAGTGAAATTGGACATGGGTATGCTGATTTGGCACAAGGTGGAAAATTGCCTGAGAAATTGATATGGCATTTTGTTGCTGAAAATGTACATGATTTTTCATGGGCTGCGGATAAAGAGTATATACATGATCAATTACATTTTGGTAATAATCAAAAAATGCATTTCTTCTACAAGAATGACCCTAGTATCAAGAATAATTGGAAAGACCTTCAACCTATCGCATTAGCTTTAATGCATTACTTTGAAGAGCATATAGGATCATATCCATATGAACAGTACAGTATTATTCAAGGAGGGGATGGTGGTATGGAGTATGCTATGTGTACACTCATTACGGGAAATCGTAACTTCAATAGTTTGGTAGGAGTTACTGCACATGAAATGGCACATGCTTGGTTTCAGCATTTATTGGCAACCAACGAATCTAAGTATGAATGGATGGACGAGGGGTTTACTACTTATATTTCAACTTTAGCAGAATATGAGGTCAAAGGTAAAGATAGAGCTAATGCATTAGCGAAGACTTACAGTACGTATAGGTGGTTGGCAAATTCAGGTTTAGAAAAACCTCAAACAACACATGCGGATCGATATGCTACTAATGCTGCTTATGGAGCATCAGCATATGCTAAAGGGGCTGTCTTTTTGGATCAACTTAAGGCTATTGTAGGAAGTCAAAATTTTGAGAAAATTTTGAAAAGGTATTATCAGGAATGGAAATTTAAACACCCAACTCCTAATGACTTCAAACGTGTTGCAGAAAGGGTGTCAGGAATTCAACTTGATTGGTATTTAACTGATTGGACACAAACAACTAACACGATTGACTATGAATTAGCAGAGGTAAAAGCTATAGGTAAGAGGCATTCTAATATAAAAATTAATCGTTTAGGCTTAATGCCAATGCCTTTAGATTTGGAGGTGATTTTAGAAGATAAAACTATAAGGCGATACTATATTCCTTTGCAGATGATGCGTGGAGAAAAGGCTATAAGTCGAGATGTAACACAATTAAAGGATTGGGCATGGGCATACCCTAATTATAGTTTTGATGTAAAAATACCAAAAGAAAAGATTAAAGAAGTTCGTATCGTAACACAACATCTTGCTGATACAAATTTGGATAATAATGTATGGAAAAGGTAGTTCGTTCCATAATAGATACCTTAATATTCAAAAGGGTACATAAGTTGGTTTCTTTAAGCTCTATTAGAGACGCTTTTACCTAATTATCAATCATAAGAAAAATGTTATCTTGATTGAAATAGGCTAGAAACAGTGTTGATTTTTTTGGTAATATCACAACTGAAATTTTGTGTACCCTTTTGGAAAAAAAAGAATAAAAAATTTAAAAACAACTATAAAATAAGGAATGATAGAAGTAAATCAGGTTTTTAGGTGTATAGCTTGATTATAATTGCCTTATGTATTTAAAATTCTTGCTCTGCCCAGTCTAATGTTAACTGGAGTTGAAGTATTATTTTTTAAGTAAAAGTTCTTGCTTATAATTTTCGTTTAAAAAATAATGCCCCTACACGTCTATAGTTTACCTCTTGTCCTGTAACGCAGAATTGGTATTGTCCTTTTTGTATATTTTCATCCACATCCAATAGGGTAATTTCCTTCGTTGTTACTCCATAATCTTTTGCTACTTTCTGTTTAAGGTGGATTACAGAAGCCTTATTTCTCTTAAGTTTTGACTGTATCCTTAAGTCTAGTTTAGGTTCTTCGAAGTCCGTACTAAGTCCGCAGCTAAATAGTTTATTTGCTTTATGGTTCTCTATTGTGTTCCTATACTCTTGACTAAATACAGAATAACTGACCATACAAAATAAAATAATTGTAAAAAAGTTTTTCATGATATTGATGTTAAGATTCAGGATAAAAATACATATTTTCTCGTTAAATATCTCTTTTTTTAATTTTAGTTCTTGATTTAATAAAATATACCCCCCTGTTTTACCCTATTTAATAGACTTCGTTATCTTTGTAACTTTCAAAATACTATTATGCAATTATCCGAACAAGAATTAGTACGTAGAGAAAAGTTAAACACTCTAAGAAACCTAGGAATTAATCCATATCCTGCTAATCTATATCCTGTAAATCATTCTTCCGAAAGTTGTAAGGAAAATTTCGAAGAAGGGAAAAAAGTAGTAATTGCAGGTAGGCTAATGTCTAGACGAATCCAAGGTAAAGCGTCCTTCGCAGAGTTACAAGATGCCAAGGGACGTATTCAGGTGTACTTTAATCGTGATGAAATTTGTACTGAAGAAGATAAAACTCTTTATAATGAAGTTTATAAAAAGTTGTTAGATATTGGTGATTTCATTGGTGTTGAAGGTGAGTTGTTCACTACAAAAGTAGGAGAGAAGACTGTAATGGTAAAAGATTTTACGTTGTTAAGTAAATCGTTAAAGCCATTACCATTGCCGAAAACAGATGCCGAAGGTAATGTTTACGATAAGTTTGATGATCCTGAATTACGTTACCGTCAACGTTATGCAGACTTAGTGGTAAATCCACAAGTGAAAGAAGTGTTTGTCAAGAGAACTAAGCTCTTTAATGCGATGCGTCAATTCTTTAATGAGCGTGAATACTTTGAGGTAGAAACACCTATTTTGCAATCTATCCCAGGTGGAGCATCGGCACGTCCTTTTGTAACACATCATAATTCTCTGGATATTCCTTTATATATGCGTATTGCTAACGAGCTTTATTTAAAGAGGCTTATTGTAGGAGGATTTGAAGGGGTTTATGAGTTTTCTAAAAACTTCCGTAACGAAGGAATGGATCGTACTCATAATCCAGAATTTACAGCAATGGAGATCTATGTTGCTTACAAGGATTATAACTGGATGATGGATTTTACGGAGCAGTTATTGGAGTATTGTGCACTAGCGGTAAACGGAACAACAAGAGCAACTTTTGGTGAACATGAGGTAGACTTTAAAGCACCTTATGCTCGTGTTACCATGGCTGATTCTATAAAGCATTTTACTGGTTTTGATATTACAGGAAAGACAGAAGAAGAGCTTTTTGAAGCTGCTAAATCTATGGGAATCGAAGTGGATAAGACTATGGGTAAAGGAAAGCTAATTGATGAAATCTTCGGTGAAAAATGTGAAGGTAACTATATTCAGCCAACTTTTATCACAGACTATCCAAAGGAAATGAGTCCTTTATGTAAGGAACACCGAGATAACCCTGAACTAACAGAACGTTTTGAGCTAATGGTTTGCGGAAAGGAAATCGCTAATGCATACTCTGAGCTAAATGATCCAATTGATCAACGAGAGCGTTTTGAGGAGCAACTTAAGCTTTCTGAAAAAGGAGATGATGAAGCCATGTTTATTGATCAAGACTTTGTAAGAGCTTTAGAATATGGAATGCCACCTACCTCAGGGTTAGGAATTGGAATGGATCGTCTTATTATGTATTTGACAAATAATCAGTCTATTCAAGAAGTGTTGTTCTTCCCACAGATGCGTCCAGAAAAGAAGGCAGTAGAACTTACAGAAGAGGAAAAAGCGGTATTAACATTATTGAAATCAACTCCGAATATTCTATTGTCAGATTTAAAGGAGGCTTCAGGGTTGAGTAATAAAAAGTGGGATAAAACTATAAAAGGTTTAACTAAAAAAGGACAAGCTAAAGTAGAGAAAACCGATGAAGGTCTTTTTGTAAACTTAGTTTAGTCATTAATTACGAATTTTTTGCGTAATTATTTTAGATAGAGTCGAATTCAAATTGTTATTCTTGGTGAGAATAACTAAATTTGTACTTTTAATTATAAATCGAGGTCGCGTACCTCAAAAATTAATTTTTTATGCCTGTTAAATTAAGATTACAGAGACACGGTAAAAAAGGGAAGCCTTTTTATTGGTTAGTTGCAGCTGATGCACGTGCAAAAAGAGATGGTAAATTCTTAGAAAAAGTAGGAATTTATAACCCAAACACAAATCCTGCAACTATTGAATTAGATGTTGATGCTGCTGTAAAGTGGTTAGAGAATGGTGCTCAACCAACACCAACTGCTAAAAACATCTTATCTTACAAAGGAGTGTTACTAAAGAAGCACTTACTTGGAGGAGTGAAAAAAGGAGCTTTAACTGCAGAGCAAGCTGAGGAAAAATTCCAAGCTTGGTTAACAGAAAAAGAAGCTGCAATCATCGCTAAGAAAGAAGGAATTTCTAAAGAAGCTGCTGAAGCTAAAGCTAAAGCATTGGCTGCTGAGAAAGCTGTAAATGAAAAGCGTATTGCTGACGCTGCTGCTGCTAAAGCAGAGGAGGAAGCTGCAGCTGCTGCTACAGAAGAAGAAGCTACTACAGAAGAAGAAGCATAATTAAATATCGCTACGATAATGAATAAAAATGATTGTTTTTATTTAGGTACTATCGTTAGCAAGTTTAGTTTTAAAGGAGAATTACTAGTTAAAATTGACAGTGATAATCCTGAAATGTATGAAGAAATGGAATCAGTTTTTGTGGAAATGCACAAAAATTTGGTTCCATTTTTTGTAGAACGTTGTCAACTACATAAAACTAGCTTACTACGAATAAAGTTCGAGGACATCGATTCGGAAGCCGATGCTGATGCCTTAATGAAGCATTCTTTATATTTACCTTTGGACCTATTGCCTGAGTTGGGAGAGAACCAATTTTATTTCCATGATATTATCGGATATGAGGTAATCGATACGCATAAGGGAAACATAGGAACAGTAAAAGGGGTAAATGACATGACTGCACAACCACTATTTCAAATAGATTTAGATGGAAAAGAAATACTTATCCCAATGAATGATAAGTTTATAAAAAAGGTTGATAAAGAAAATAATACACTTTATCTAGAAGCGCCAGAAGGACTTATCGAATTGTATCTAGAATAGTGTATCCATGTAATACACTTAATTTATCATTAGCATTATTTATCAGTTATAAAAATGTCACAAATATTTAATTTTAAGCAGTTTAGTGTAGAGCAAGATAAATGTGCTATGAAAATAGGTACAGATGGTGTGCTACTCGGAGGTTGGGCTTCACAAAAAAAAGAGGTATTTAGTGTACTTGATGTAGGTACAGGTACGGGGGTTATCAGCTTAATGCTTGCACAGCGTTTCCAGTCAGCACAAATTGAAGCTATCGAAATTGATGATAGCACTTACGAGCAGGCTGTGAGTAATTTCGAGAATGCTCCATGGGGAGATCGCCTTTTCTGTTATCATGCTTCTTTCCAAGAATATTTTCAAGAGGTCGATGATGAAAAGTATGAGCTGATTATTAGTAACCCTCCTTTTTTTAAACCTTCTCAAAAGTCAGACAATATACAACGTAATCTTGCTCGTTTCGAAGATGCATTACCTTTTGAGCATCTTGTTTATGGAGCTTCAAAGTTGTTGTCAGAGGATGGTATATTTGCGGTAGTAATTCCGAATGAACAGGAAGAACATTTTATAAAACTAGCCAATGCAGTTCATCTTCATGTACAAAAAGTTACCCGTGTTAGAGGATGTAAAAACACAGCTATTATCCGTTCTTTGATCGAATTTGGATTTGAAGAAGTGACACCTAGAGAAGATGAATTAGTGATAGAAATCGAGAGGCATCAATATACAGATGCTTATAAGTCACTTTTAGATGATTTTTATTTGGATTTAAGGTAAATTCTATGAAAACTTATGATCTTATTGTTATTGGTGGAGGTGCGGCTGGTTTTTTTACTGCAATTAATGTTGCAGAACAGAGCAAAAATGCTGAGATACTAATTTTAGAGAAGGGTAAAGAAGTACTCCAAAAAGTTAAAATTTCAGGGGGAGGTCGTTGTAATGTAACTCATGCTGAATTTATCCCAAATGAGTTAGTAAAGAACTACCCTCGTGGTGAACGAGAATTAAAAGGCCCTTTTCACACTTTTATGACAGGGGATACCATGCAGTGGTTTGAGGATAGAGGAGTGTCTTTGAAAATAGAAGAGGATGGGCGTATTTTCCCGACATCCAACAGTTCGCAAAGTATTATCGAGTGTTTTTTGAGACAGGCTAAAAAATATAAAATTGATATTAGAAAACAACAATTAGTAACTGATTTTAATTTTGAGGATAACCTTTGTCAGGTTATTACAAAAAGTGCTGTTTTTCAATCTAAAAAACTTGTTGTAGCTACGGGGAGTAATCCTAAAATATGGCGTTTATTGACAGAAAAGAATTGTGAGATTATACCGCCCGTTCCTTCTTTGTTTACATTTAATACCAAGAATACTATTAAAGAAATTCCAGGGACTGTGCAACAGGTAAGTTTACGTATTTTAGGTACTTCTTTAAAATCAGAAGGACCATTATTGGTAACACACTGGGGGTTTAGTGGACCTGCTATTTTAAAATTATCGGCATGGGGGGCTCGTACGCTCAGTACTCAGAATTACGAATTCGATTTACAAGTTAATTGGACTAAAGATACTACCTTTGAGTCTTGTCAGGAAGACTTGTGGAATTATAAGATCGAAAATCCTAGACAAAATATTGCTAAGTACCCACTTTATGATTGTTCGAGGAAGTTATGGAAATACTTGATGGAAAGTATCGAGATTTCAGATATGCAAAAATGGGCTGATATCAACAAAAAGCAACTTTCGAAAATGGCTAATCAGCTAACAAGAGCTACTTATTCTATAGAAGGGAAAAGTACTTTTAAAGATGAGTTTGTGACTGCAGGAGGTATCGATCTTAAGGAAATCAACTTTAAAACTTATGCTTCAAAAAAACTACCTAATTGTTATTTTGTAGGAGAAGTTCTTAATATTGATGCTATCACAGGAGGTTTTAATTTTCAAAATGCTTGGACAGGAGGTTTTATAGCAGCACAACATATAGTACAGGGACTTTAAAACATTATATTACGATTTCTACCAAATTTATTGTGTAGTTTTGTTTGAATTTTCGGTGTGTAAGGAACCCTTCTATTAGTAGAAAACCCATCAGCTGAATCAATGGCTGATTTAATTTCTTTCTTGGTTTCTTCTTCTAAGGATCTAGGTGAGGCTAAAGAGTGATAATAGGCTTCCAATTGTTTATCTGTAACGTTTTCTGTTGCATGTTCTTCTTTTCTAATTGCTAATGCATCACTTTCAGAGATAAGGGATTCCTCATCGCTTAGTTCCTCAGAAATAGATTCGTCATCTGTCTCCTCAGAATAGTCACTGTATATTCCATTGTATAGGTCTTCGTCAGAATCTATATCTGAAGTTAGGTCCGTATATGTTGATAGTTCAGATTCTATATCCGAATCTTCTTGTGATGATTCATCATCACTGCTAAGAGCTTCATTAGTTGTTCTGTCAGATTCTGTATAACTACTGAAAGTTTCATTAGTTGTTCTACCCGATTCAGTATCACTAGTAAGTTCAAATTCGAAATAGGGAGGGTGGTTTAAATTTAATCTCCCTGGAAGTTCAAAGCGAGTGTTTTCGGACTCAGATGAAGGAAGGGGAAGTTGAATATCTACTCCTTCCGTCTCCTCACTATATTCCGATAGCGTTTCAATGTCTGTTTCTTCACTATATTCCGATAGCGTTTCAACATCAGTCTCTTCATTATATTCAGATACGATTTCAATCTCAGATAAATCTCTGTCCGTATCTTCGTATTTTAATTCGTCTATATTTTCCTGATTCTTTAAGTGCGTAGTAGTTTTCTCCTTGGCATTTTCTTCACTTAACTGAGGCATTATAGGTGTTGTTTCTAGAAAATCTAAATCTATAGACGAATCGGTATCAGTAATAGAGGGAGCCGTGACGCTTGTGTCAGAACTCTTTGATAACGATTCTTTTCTAGAAATATTATCATTTACGTCATTTGTTTTTTTAATTCTCCTTTGCCTTCTAGTAGCTAGGAAATATGTAAGAATGAAGTTTTTTAAATTAGAAAGATATCTACGCATCGAGGTAGATGAAATTTGTGCCATCAGTGACATTGTGTAATCACATAACCAGTCTATAGAGGTCTTTTTATCAAATTTATGGCGTCGTGCACTAGTATGTTCATCTAGGTAAGGTAATGTTTCTATGTTAGCAACACATCTACTTTCCGAGATTTGAATATTTCTATTTATACGATGAACTTCTGAGTCCTTTTTCTTACCCAAAAGCTCTCTTTGAATAATGGCTCTACTCAGGTCTGTGGGAGTAGAGCCTTCCTCGTAATAAGTGTTAATTTTTTGTTGACCTATTTCTGTTGCAGTTTCATGAGAACCAGCGACCATATCGGTATGCCCAAATCCGGCTACAAATGTTTCAACATTACCTCCATTAGCAACACGGGGGTCTCTAACATAGGATAACCATTCGTTAGACATCTCGAAGGTATGTAAAGGATAGTAGCGTGATGATACTATAGAGATACGTAAGAAATCCTCATTTTTAGTGGCTTTTTGTATTTCACGAACCATTTCATAGATTCCGATATCATGTTGTTCGGCTAAACCTTTAACATTATTATCGGTACCTGAGACAGGATCAAGTAATACGAAACTAACTCCTTGTACATTGTTCCATAGAGGTTTATTGGCATTAGGTGATCCTAGGTGTTCTTTAGCCTTATTATACATTCCAGCTAAGATAGTTAGCGACCCAATCGCAGCACCTCTACTATGAGCACCGATGACTATACGCTTAGTTTTAGATGTGTTAAATGCGGTATTTAGAGAAGTCAAGATAGGCCTATGCGTATCCTTATGATATCCGAAAACCCCTTCAATACCTGCTCTTAATAGACAAAGTAGATATTGTAAATAATTTATAGGTTTACCTCTATGCCCATGGGTACGTAACCTTGTGTTCTCTACTATACCTACACCGTCAAAAGTTTCAAGGTGAGTTAGCTTCAAATCAGATAATCCTAAACAAGAATCACTATATTCCGCTGTGGTTCGAGTTCCCGATAAATAGTACAATCTTCGTTCGATGGATTCATCATCATCTGTAGCATGACTATTTTTTTCATGTTTACCTATTGTTGATGTAGTATCGGTCTTATAGAAAGTGGTAGTAGGTATTTCAGCTCCTGTTGTAGCCTCATTACTTACTTCTGTTATATGATTTTCACTTTCCATCGATGCTTATAAACCTGAATAGAGTGACAAATGTAAATGATGGATATATTTATTTTTTCGGTTTTAATTGTGTTGTAATA
>CAYYNF010000054.1:0-11764 GCA_964472695.1 uncultured Flavobacteriaceae bacterium | reverse complement strand
CTGCAAATAAAGCTAGTGCTAACAAAGAGTGGTTATTAGTGGATGCTGAAGGACAAACTTTGGGTCGCCTTTCGTCAAAGGTAGCTAAGTTGTTAAGAGGAAAGCATAAGCCATGTTTTACACCTCATGCAGACTGTGGTGATAATGTAATTGTTATCAATGCAGAAAAAATTAAGTTGAATGGAAATAAGTGGTCGGAGAAAACTTATATTCGTCATACGGGCTATCCAGGTGGACAGAGAAGCCTTACTGCAACAGAATTATTTGAAAAAGGACCAGAGCGTCTCATTGAGAAGTCTGTTAAAGGAATGCTTCCAAAGAACAAGCTTGGAGCTGAGTTATTCAGAAATTTAAAGGTATTTGTTGGTGCTGAGCATAAGCATGAAGCACAACAGCCAAAAACTATTAACTTAAACGAATTTAAGTAATGGAGACTATTCATAAAATTGGACGTAGAAAAAAATCTATTGCTCGTATTTACCTTAGTGAAGGTGAGGGTAATATTACAATAAACGGTAAAGAACTTACTAGTTATTTTTCAACATCACCTTTGATTTACAAGGTAAATCAGCCTTTCCTTTTAACAGGTACAGAAGGTAGATTTGATGTTAAGGTGAATGTAACTGGAGGTGGAATCACAGGACAAGCAGAGGCTATTCGTTTGGCTATTTCTAGAGCATTATGTGAAATTGAAAACGATGCTGTTGCTGAGGTAGATGAGGAAGGTGAAGAGGAACAAGCTTTAACTTTTAGAGCGATTCTAAAGCCAGAAGGATTACTAACAAGAGACCCTCGTATGGTTGAACGTAAGAAATTCGGTCAGAAGAAAGCTCGTAAGAAGTTCCAATTCTCGAAACGTTAATATATTTCAAGAAGGAAATTCATTTTTTTTCATTTATAAAAACATGTTGTCGTTGTTTCAAATTTTATTATTTGAAAATTAGTTTAGCATCTAAACCCTAGTTAATGATAGGGTTGCTAATTTAAAGTCAACGGAACGTAAACTATTACAAAAATGGCAAACAACATAGAAGTAAAAGAATTATTAGACGCAGGTGTGCATTTTGGACACTTAACGCGTAGATGGAATCCAAATATGGCTCCTTATATTTATATGGAACGTAATGGAATTCATATTATCAATCTATATAAAACAGCTGCTAAAATTGATGAAGCTGCTGAGGCTTTAAAGAAGATTGCTGCTTCTGGTAGAAAAATCTTATTTGTAGCTACTAAAAAACAAGCTAAAGAGATTGTTTCAGAAAAAGCAAAACAAGCAAACCAACCTTACATTACTGAAAGATGGCCAGGTGGTATGTTAACTAACTTTGTAACTATTCGTAAGGCTATCAAAAAGATGGCTACTATTGATAGAATGAAGAAAGACGGTACTTTTAATACGTTATCTAAAAAAGAGCGTTTACAAGTAGATCGTTTACGTGCAAAGTTAGAGAAAAACTTAGGTTCTATTGTAGACATGACACGTTTACCAGGTGCACTTTTTATAGTAGATATCACTAGAGAGCACATTGCTGTAAAAGAAGCTCAGAAATTAAACATTCCTATTTTTGCAATGGTGGATACTAATTCTGATCCAAGAAAGGTAGATTACGTTATCCCTGCAAATGATGATGCTTCTAAGTCTATCGACAAAGTAATGACCTATGTTACAGATGCAATTATCGAAGGTCTTAATGAGCGTAAACAAGCTAAAGAAGCTAAGGCGACTCAAAAAGAAGCTACTAACGAAGAAGCTAAAGCTCAATAAGACTTTATGCTTTGAAGTGTCTTGAGGTAATTGTGTCTGAAATAATACATAAACTTCAAGGAAAAATATAAATAAAGCTTCTATAAAACACTATCTCCTCTTTAAGGGAAATAGTGAACTTAAAATAAGTCGTCTAGTGTGTTGAAAACAGCTAAACGACTTATTTTTTTAATTTTATTATTATAAATCATAAACATTACTGATATGTCTAAAATTAGTGCTGCTGATGTAGGTAAGTTGAGAAAAACTACCGGAGCAGGAATGATGGATTGTAAAAAAGCTTTAGTTGAAGCTGAAGGAGATTTTGATAAAGCAATTGAAATCTTAAGAAAAAAAGGACAAAAAATCGCTGCAAAAAGAGCTGATAGAGAGTCTAGTGAAGGTGCTGTTATCGCAAAAGTTAGTGAAGATGCTAAGAAAGGTGTTATTGTTTCTTTAAACTGTGAAACTGATTTCGTAGCAAAGAATGAATCTTTCGTAACATTAGCTAATCAGTTTGCTGAAATCGCTTTAGGATATGATTCTAAAGAAGCTTTCTTAGCAGCTGAGTTTGAAGGTGGGCTTACTGTTGAGCAGAAGTTAATCGAGCAAACTGGTGTTATCGGTGAGAAAATCGAAATAGGTGGGTATAAAACTTTAGAAGCTCCTTTTATTGGATCTTATATTCATGGAAACAAAATTGGTGCTTTAGTAGGACTTTCTTCTGCTATTGATGGTGGTGCTGAGCTTGCAAAGTCAGTATCTATGCAGGTAGCTTCTATGGGAGCAACTACATTATCATATAAAGATTTTGATCCTGAGTTTGTAGCTTCTGAAACAGAAGCAAGAATTGCTGCGATCAAAAAAGATAATGAGGAATTAGAGCGTTTAGGTAAGACTTTAAAGAATATTCCTTTATTTATATCTCGTGCACAGTTAAATGAAGAGACTTTGGCAAAAGCTGAAGAGAAAATCAAAGAAGAGTTGAAAGCTGAAGGAAAGCCAGAAAAAATCTGGGATCGTATTCTTCCAGGGAAATTAGAGCGTTTTATCTCAGATAACACAACTCTTGACCAAGAAAAATGTTTACTAGATCAGAAGTTTATCATGGACGACAGCAAAACTGTTGCTGAGTTTGTAGCTTCTAAAGGAGAAGTAGAAGTTGTTTCTTTCGAAAAAGTATCTTTAGTATAAGTTAATTTACTGACGATAAATCATATTGAAAAGCCTGTCTGTTAAAGACAGGCTTTTTTAGTTTTTATTGAATAGTTTTATTGTTGGTGTTATTTACTTTTAGGTTTAAACGTTCCTGTTTTTTTATCGAAACCATAGGGGCAGTGTCGGCAACCACTTTTGCAGCAGTAGCCTCTTTTTAGGTGGTATTGTTCGGTAAAACATTTGTAGCCTTCGGGAGTAAGGTAGTAGTCCCCTTCTTCTATGGGGATGCGTTTTTTGATATTTGTCATAGGTCATAAAAATAATTATTTTTTTATGGTTTCTAACGTAAGTTTATGATACTAATCGCTTTTTTCTTTCAGAAACTTCTCCTTAGCTTTGTTTCTTTTGTATTCTAAGAGTTATGCAGAGTAGTTGTCAGGAAATAGATTTGTCGAAGTTAGGTTTATCAGGAGTAGAGTTGTGCATTAAGAGGGAAGATTTATTGCATCCTGAAGTTTCGGGAAACAAATTTCGTAAGTTAAATTACAATCTTAAAGAAGCGAAATCATTAGGGAGTAAAACCTTGTTGACCTTTGGTGGGGCTTATAGTAATCATATTGCTGCTACGGCAGCAGCTGGGGCTTTACAAGGGTTTCGTACTATAGGGGTAATTCGTGGTGAGGAGTTAGGGGGTGATTTGGAGCGTACACTTTCTCATAATGCTACTTTACGTTTGGCCCATCAAAAAGGTATGCAGTTTTATTTTGTATCGAGGGAAGTCTATCGAAATAAGGATACTCCTGAGTTTTTAGAGGGGCTTAAAGTTCGATTTGGTGACTTTTATTGTATTCCAGAAGGAGGAACTAATGCTTTAGCAGTAAGAGGTTGTGAGGAAATTTTAACTACTGAGGATAAAGAGAGGTTTGATCTAGTATGTTGTCCTGTTGGTACGGGTGGAACTGTATCTGGTATTATAAATTCTTCAAGAGAAGATCAAGAAATTATAGGTTTTTCGGTGTTAAAGGAGTCTTATTTACACAAAGATATTTCTTGTATGACGAACCAAAGTAATTGGAAGCTTAATCGTGATTATCATTTTGGGGGGTATGCGAAGGTTAATGACGAGCTCGTTAATTTTGTGAATAATTTTTATAATACCTATCAAATTTTATTAGATCCTATTTATACGGGTAAAATGCTTTATGGTATCTTAGATATGATTTCAAGAAAGCAATTTCTTGGAAAAAGACGTATTTTAGCTATTCACACAGGAGGTATACAAGGTATTGATGGTGTGAATAGTAGGTTAAAAAAGAAAAATAAAACATTAATTATAACATAAAAATGGATATAGTGAAAGGGGCTTTTCTTACGGTACTAACTTCTTTTAGTTTGGTGTCCTGTAAAAGCTATCAAGTTTCGAAGAAACCTTCTGATGTGTCAGAAAAAAAAGAGCAGACCAAAGTCGGTGGAATTGTAGATAAAGTAAAAACATTACCATCATTGCGTAAGCCTTCAGTACAGAATGTGGGTGGTAATAAGGTGCAGAAGTATATACTTGATTATGCTTCAATTGCAAAGGAACAAATGGAAAAGTATAAAATTCCGGCAAGTATTATTTTAGCTCAAGGAATTCTGGAGTCCGGTGCAGGTACAGGAGATCTTACGTTAAGAGCGAATAATCATTTTGGAATTAAGTGTCATGACTGGAATGGAGCTAAGGTATATCATGATGATGATAAAAAACAAGAGTGTTTTAGGAAATACAGTCATCCAAGGTTTTCTTATCAGGATCATTCGATATTTCTGACTACTCGAAGTAGATATGTTGACTTGTTTCGACTGCCTATAGATGATTATAAATCTTGGGCAAAAGGTTTAAGAAAGGCAGGTTATGCAACAGATCCGAAGTATCCTAGTAAGTTAATTCGTATAATTCAGAATTATGAGCTTTTTTATTATGATGCAGAAGTGTTAGGTAAGAGTAAAAAAGAGGCTAAGAAGTCAGTGGTGCAGTCTGATCGTTATGTCGTTAAAAAAGGGGATACTTTGTATAGTATTGCTCGTAAGCATAAGCTGTCCGTAGAGGAGCTGAAAACTATTAATGGTTTAGGTGTTGATACTATTTTTGACGGACAGGTATTATTTGTTAAACCATTAAAACATCAATATTAATATATGTTATACCAAAGAAGTAGTGCTTTGTTTGAAGAGGCACAGAAAGTAATTCCTGGTGGAGTAAACTCACCTGTACGAGCTTTTAAAGCCGTGGGAGGAACCCCTATTTTTGTTGAAAAAGCTGAGGGAGCGTACTTATATGATGTAGATGGTAATCGCCTGATAGATTATATTAATTCATGGGGACCTATGATTTTAGGACATGCACATCCGCCAGTGGTAAATGCTGTAATAGAGAAGGCTCAGAAGGGTACAAGCTTTGGTATGCCTACCGAAATTGAGACAGAAATAGCGGCTTTAGCGGTAGAGATGGTGCCTAATATTGATAAAATCCGTTTTGTGAATTCAGGTACAGAGGCGTGTATGAGTGCTGTGCGTTTAGCACGTGGTTATACAGGTAAAGATAAGATTATCAAATTTTCGGGTTGTTATCATGGTCATAGTGATTCGTTTTTGATTCAGGCAGGTAGTGGAGCAGTTACTTTTGGCAGTCCTAATAGTCCAGGGGTTACTGAGGGTACGGCTAAGGATACCTTGTTAGCAGTGTATAATGACTTACAACATGTTGCTGAAATTATAGAGAATAATAAAGGTGAAATTGCTTGTGTCATTATAGAGCCTGTTGCAGGTAATATGGGGTGTATTCCCCCTGTAGAAGGTTTTTTAGAGGGGTTGCGAGAACTTTGTGATCAAAATAATATTCTGTTGATTTTTGATGAGGTCATGACAGGCTTTCGTTTGGCACCAGGTGGAGTACAAGAGCGTTTGGGGGTAAAAGCTGATATTGTAACTTTTGGAAAAGTAATAGGAGGTGGACTTCCTGTAGGAGCATTTGCTGCTCGTAATGAAATTATGGATCAGTTAGCGCCTTTAGGGCCTGTTTATCAAGCGGGAACTCTTAGTGGGAATCCACTGGCAATGTCGGCAGGATTAGCGATGTTAAAAGAGTTAAATGAGAATAAAGAGATTTTTAAAAGTATTGATGCTAAAACAGCATATTTACATGAGGGTATTCAGAAGGTGCTCGAAAAGTATGAAATTACGCATACTATTAATAGATTAGGTTCTATGATTTCGGTACATTTTAGTGAAACGCCAGTCACTGATTTTGCTTCGGCAGCTGAGGGAAATAATGATACTTTTAAAAAGTTCTTTCATGGAATGCTAGAGAATGGAGTGTATATCGCACCTTCTGCTTTCGAAACATGGTTTATTACTGAGGCACTTACTTATGAAGACTTAGATGAAACTATTGCAGTTGTAGAGAAAATAGCTCCTAGCTTAAAATAATGCAGTTTTTATAAATAAGAAACCGCAACAAATACTTTTGTTGCGGTTTTTTTTGTTTGTATCTGAAATTAAAAAAAATGCTATTAACAAGACATCATTCCTACACCTCTTCTTTTGACACGTTGGTTAGCATCCTTAGCGGCCTTAATGTCTTTTGAGTTACCTGTTGCTTTAGCTGTTTCTTCAAGATCTTTTACATGTTTGTCTTCTGCAATAAATCTCTTTGCAGACTCACCAGTAGCTTTAGCACCGTACATAGCGGCTGCTCCAAGTGCACCACCAGCAACTGCTAGTGCACTACCAGTCATTACAGCTGTAGCTACCGTTCCTTCGAGAGCAAGAGCTGCACCTGTTGTTAACATTGCAGCTGCTCCCATTGTTCCAATCTCACGTGAACCTGTGTTACTAGCTCCTTTGTTTGCAGCATTTTTTTTCTCTCTTACTTGTGTTGCAGTAGTGAAAAGTTGAAATTCATTAGATTCGGATGTTCTGAGTTCGTCTTCCTTGCTTTCACCCTCACTCTCACTATCACTTCCTGTTGATGTAGGTGTACTTGTACTTACATTAGGTGTTTCATCTCCTTGTGGTTTCATGTGACTTTCATCAAATGAGAATTCGTCTAAAAAACCTCTGTCCTCTTTATTCATAATAGTATATTTTTTCTCAAAGGTACTTAAGTAGTATTTGTATTTTGTAGTCTGTTATTTTCTATTGTTGTTCGTACCCGATATATTTTTCTAGATGAAAATGTTTTCATTTAGAATATGAAACTATTTGTATTCTTGAAGAATTTATGGGTAGTTGTGCTAGTTAATTGTTCGTTGTAAAAAGTAGGAAATATCAAAGCTTATACCACTTGAAATATTATAATAATAAGTTGAATCCTGCTATAAGAAAGAAATTTTGCATAACTACTGTTTAAATTTATTTTACACTAGAAAGGAGCAGGAAACGACTTGTATGTGTCATAATATTTTTCAGCTGGTATTATGTGCGTGAAAAATATTCATTCGTGTAAAAGTTTATTTTTAGAGAGGAATGTCTATAAAAACAGCCTTGTAAATTAAAATAATTTACAAGGCTGTTTTTGTGTTGAAAATAGGTTTTTAAAACAGGTTATCTCTCAACAATGTGTTTAAATGTTCTATTGTTTTCACCAGTGTATATTTGTCTTGGTCTTCCAATTGGTTCTTTGTTTTCTAACATTTCCTTCCATTGGGCGATCCATCCAGGTAATCTACCTAGTGCAAATAATACAGTAAACATATTTGTAGGAATTCCCATTGCTCTGTATATGATTCCTGAGTAGAAATCTACGTTAGGATATAGTTTACGAGCTACAAAATATTCGTCAAGCAGAGCTTCTTGCTCTAGTCCTTTAGCAACATCTAGCATTGGGTCCTTAACCTTTAGGTCAGCAAGAACTTCATCAGCAGAACCTTTGATAATTTTAGCTCTAGGATCAAAGTTTTTGTAAACACGGTGTCCGAATCCCATTAGTCTAAAAGGATCTTGTTTATCCTTGGCTTTACCCATATATTTTTTAGTGTCACCTCCATCTGCAACAATTGCTTCAAGCATTTCAAGTACAGCTTGGTTAGCACCACCGTGTAATGGACCTGATAGGGCAGAGATTCCAGCGGCTATAGAAGCGTGTAAAGAAGCGTGAGAAGAACCTACGATACGTACAGATGATGTAGAGCAGTTTTGCTCATGGTCAGCGTGTAATATTAGTAGCTTATCCATAGCTGCATTGATGATTGTATTTTGAGTATATACATCATCACGTTTGAAAAGGATTTGAGAAATATTCTCAATATAGCTTAAAGATTCGTCAAATTCTACTTCTTCAAGATCTTGTGTTTTACGTAGTGCCATGCTAACTATACTAGGAAATTGACCTAGTAAAGATACAATAGCATTATACATTTTTTGTTCAGAAGATACATCTTTAGATTCAGGAGAGAATGCTATTGCAGCACTTGTGAGTGACGCAATAATATCCATTGGGTGTGCTGATTGAGGAAAACTAGAGGCAATTTGCTTTAGTCCATCAGCCACTTTTGAATTTGCTTTAATGTCATTATAAAAAGAGTCTAATTGCTCTTGTGTAGGTAATTCGCCGAAGATCAATAAATAACTTGTCTCTAAGAAAGAAGCTTTCTCTGCTAAATCCTCAATGGAGTAGCCTCTATATCTTAATATTCCTTGTTCTCCATTCAAGAAAGTAATAGCACTTTTACAACTAGCAGTATTTTTGAAACCTGGGTCTATAGTTGTAATTTGTGACGAACCTCTCAATGTTTTGATATCGATAGCAACTTCATTCTCAGAACCTACAATAAAAGGAAGTTCTAATGTTTTACCATCAATGGTGATCTTTGCGATCTCTGACTTAGCAATTTCTGACATAATTATTCGATCAATTAGCGTTTATTTGTAGTTCTTGCCAAAGTACAAATAATTAACATCTATTGCAAAAATACTAAGGGGACAGAAGCTAGTTTTATATAAAAAAAACAGTATTTCGTTGAAAAAAAGCACTATTTGACAGAATTTTTAGGTTTAAAAATATGTTTGTTTTAGATTTTTAGTGTTTTGAAAAGGCTTTTTTAAGAGGATTTTCCTAAATCACGTTAAATTACTTTTGTCTGTTACTAATTGGGAATAATCTTTAGGAAGCATGTTACTAAAATAAATTACTTATTTCTGAATTCAATTAGTAAATACATCTTGTTAACAGTAGTAGATTAGATTTATAATTATTCAGTTCATAGAATATTTTATAAAAGATAAAAAAAGATTTTCAATACATAGATTCCATGGGCGAAAAAAGAAAATAGTTATATTTGCATAACTATTATTCATTCAACGATGAAATACAAAAGAATTCTCTTAAAACTATCAGGCGAAGCATTAATGGGGAGCCAGCAATATGGGATTGACCCAAAACGTCTTGTTGAGTATGCCTCTCAGGTACAAGAAATCGTAAATAAAGGTGTTGAAGTAGCTATTGTAATCGGAGGAGGAAACATCTTTCGAGGAGTAGCAGGAGCAAGTAATGGTATGGATCGTGTACAAGGTGATCAGATGGGAATGCTAGCTACCGTAATTAATGGCTTAGCATTACAGGGAGCTTTAGAAGATTTAGAAGTGAAAACAAGACTTCAAACTGCTATTGAAATAAATGATGTCGCCGAGCCTTTTATTAGAAGGAGAGCGATTCGTCACCTCGAAAAAGGACGTGTTGTCATTTTCGGAGGAGGAACAGGAAACCCTTATTTTACAACTGATTCAGCAGCAGTACTAAGAGCTATAGAAATTAAGGCTGACGTTATTTTAAAAGGAACTCGTGTAGATGGAATTTACAATGCAGATCCTGAAAAAGATAAGACTGCAATTAAATACGATCATATTAGTTTCGACGATGTGCTCAAGAAGAACCTAAAGGTAATGGATACTACAGCCTTTACGCTTAGTCAAGAAAATGAGTTGCCAATTATTGTATTCGATATGAACACAAGAGGAAACTTATTGAAATTAGTTTCAGGAGAATCTATAGGAACAAAAGTAAATACTACAGTACCTCAATAATTATGACAGAAGATATCAAATTTATTTTAGATACCACAAAAGAGTCTATGGATGGCACCATAGCACATTTAGAAAAGCAGTTTGCTAATATTCGTGCGGGTAAAGCTAGCCCAGCTATGTTAGGAAGTGTTATGGTAGATTACTATGGATCTCCAACTCCATTGAACCAAGTTGGAAACGTAAGTACCCCTGATGCACGTACGATTACGATACAGCCTTATGAAAAATCAATTATCTCAGAAATTGAAAAGGGAATAATGTTGGCTAACCTTGGTTTCAATCCAATGAATAACGGAGAGAGTGTTATTATTAATGTACCACCTTTAACTGAAGAGCGTCGTCGTGATTTAGTTAAGCAAGCTAAAGCGGAAGCAGAAGACGCTAAAGTAGGAGTACGTAATGACCGTAAAGGGGCTAACAACGAAATTAAGAAGTTAGAAAAAGATGGCGTTTCTGAGGATGTTTGTAAGAATGCAGAAATTGATGTGCAAACATTAACGGATAGCTTTGTTAAGAAAATAGATAGTTTATTGGCTACTAAGGAAGCCGAAATTATGAAAGTATAAACAGTATTCATAAAGACCAAAAAAGCAACGAGAGTCTCGTTGCTTTTTTTTGTAATAAAGATAATATCACATAGATCTCAACCAAAATGGGGGCAGCAAAAAAGAAAGTAAATAAGTTTTGGTTTAACTTTGCAAAACTTGTTCTTAAAAATCGGATTACATTTAGTGTATTTATAGTGCTAACTACGGTTGCACTTATTTCTCAATGGAAAAATATCAAGTTTTCGTTTACTGAAGCTAATTTATTGCCTAACCAACATGAAATTAATGTTAAGTACAATAAGTTTCTTGAAAAATTTGGAGAAGAAGGGGTTGTTGTTGTTATGGCTGTTAACGATTCTACTATTTTTCAGCCAAAGAAATTTAATGCTTGGGTTCAGCTCAATGAAAAATTAAGAGCTTTTCAAGAAGTCGATTTCGTTTTATCATTTTCAGATATCCAAGATTTAGAAAAGCAAGAAAATCCTAAGTCTTTTCAACTTAAAGAAATATTGGAAAGAGGGAAGACTTATACACAAGAAGATATAGCTCATTATAAGAGAAAGCTTTTTGAAGAGCTTCCTTTTTATGAAGGTTTGTTGTACAGTAGCAATCATAAAACGATACAGTCAGCACTTTATATTAAACAAGAAGTTGTTAATACAAAAGCACGTAAGGAGTTTATTATACAAAAAATGAATCCTTTAGTGGGTGAATTTGAGCAGACCCATAACATTGATTTAAAGGTGTCGGGTATGCCTTATATCAGAACAATGAATGCTCAGAACATTTTTGATGAAATGAAGCTTTTCTTAGCAGCAGCACTTATGGTTACTTCTCTGATTTTTTATTTCTTCTTCAGGTCAGGGCGTGCTACTTTCATTTCTATAGTAACGGTACTTTTAGGAGTGTCATGGGCTTTTGGCTTCATAGGATTATTTGGTTATGAAATTACTGTACTTACGGCAATTATCCCTCCGCTTATTATTGTGATAGGTATTCCAAACTGTATATTTCTTATTAATAAGTATCAGCAGATGATACATAAAGACCTTGGTAAAACAAAATCACTTGTACAAACTATAGCAAAAGTAGGTTATGCTACTGTAATGACTAATGTAACTACAGCTGCTGGTTTTGCCACTTTTGCTCTTACAGGCAATACATTATTAGTGCATTTTGGAGTAATTACATCGGTGTGTATCTTCGGTCTATTTATTTTGTGTATTATTATTATTCCTCTATTATATAG
>CAYYNF010000053.1:0-12106 GCA_964472695.1 uncultured Flavobacteriaceae bacterium | reverse complement strand
CTAGACTCTTCTGAACCAAAATCAGACGTGTTGCCAGTTACACCATAGGCCAATTACAAAAAAGTATTTATTGCGTTGGCAAATATACAAAACCTAAAAGAGATATAAAAAATCAATTAATGTTAAAAAAAAGTTAAAAAACACAAGAAACTGATTATCAAAAAAAACCTCAATATAAATAGGTTTATAATTTTAACAAAATACAAAATCAACACACTACACAAGAAACCCCTAACGATATATGGTTTTACAAAAAAGATAAGTTAATCAACTGAAAAACAAAAGATATACACTTATTTTAAAACTAAAAGACATCTTATTAAACTATCTTAGATAAAATGATAACTATAAAACAATAAAACACATGCCCTCTCACACAAATAACAACGAAGAAACTTCTAGAATAGGCAAAATAACCCAACATATAGTAGATAACCGACCTAACATAGGCGAAAAGGGCAGAATAAATGAAGAAAGAGCAAAATTTAGTCATCGCAACCTGAGACCTATAGTCCCACTAGAAGATGGAAATATGTATGTACACATGCAACATGGTATCAGAGGTGAATTAGATCATATGCCTAGAGCAAGGGGGACAGGTGGCGACATCATGATGTTTTCTTGTAGTGTAGACCACAAAAAAGCACAAGCAATTGCTGAATATGTTACTGAAACAGACCACAGAGAAACACAAGCACCTACAGTAGATAACAATAAACCAAAGAAAGGTATTGGTGTATACCATACAAACGGCAGTATTATTTTAGGATATGATGCCCACTTCAACAATTTCCATAAAATCCCTTTACTTCCTGAAATATATGGAACATACGTCCCTAGAGACACTCCAACAGACGATGCCTTTAAAGACCGAAACTACATCCAAGAAACATATCCGAGAGTTCCTTTTATGAGAACTTTTAGAGATGGAACAAGTGACTACGGAGAAGACAAAGTATTTGTAAATGACAGAGGAAACATTACTCTTTTTGAACGAAACCCATATTGCACTGCCATTTTCACTAGTGAATTACCCAATGACTGCTTTAAAGAACTAAAAGAAGTTCAAAACAAAGAAGCTACTGAATCACTACATCAAATACTCACCCCCCTATACCACAAACTTGATAGAGATGAAATCAGTGAGAATGAATTAATTCAAAAGGTAGATATTCTTGCCAAAAGGATAGGGATTGTTAATGATACCTTCATAGAAAAATTTAAAGCGAATTTTTTAAAAAGAGCAAGAACTATCGGAAAAGAACCTATGTTTCCGCAAGCATATAAGAATAAAGAGGAAGCCAAGGCTTATTTCGAAGAACTATACACTCAATTTTATAAGGGGATATATGATCTAGAAGATTACGAATACATTAAAGAAAAATTCCAAGAGGAAGTCCCAAATGGCGACAAAATAGTGTCTGAATTTTCAGAAACACAAAAGCAAATCGAGGAAAATATTGAGCGTAAAATCAACGACAAAATTACCTCCTATATTTTTGAAGAATTTGAAAAGACTGATATCAATAGAAAATTCATCAATACCAACCTTGAAGACACAATAGCTCACAGCATTGAGCTACACCTTAGTATGTATAAAGTACATAACCCTGAACTAAGAAGTAAATTAAAGACAGATATTCTTGACAGCATCACAAAACACATAAAAGACAAATCCAATTCACAAAAATCTGAAAGTTTTGATAATAGCGTAGCCGAAAGAAAACTTCATCAATTAATACTTCCGTTATTATACGATTACAATAATGGTAGTATTAATAAAGAAGAGCTACGCAAGAAGACCGCTAATATTGCTAAAAAAATAGGTATTAAAGATGACCCTAAATTTATCGAACGCACTGTTGATAATGCTCTAAAAGAAAACATCCCCCCCCTATTCCATAAATCCTACAAGACCTACAATAATAGTATGGAGTATTTAACAAAGATGTATCTACAGAAAGATGTATATGAGGAAAAAGGCTATAATTCTATTATTGATCATTTTAAAAATGATGTAAAAAATGGTCAAAAACGAATTAAACAATTTGAAAATTTAAAAGATAAAAGAGTAAACAGAATACTAGATAAAATTATAAATAAACTTGTCAGTGAATATAAATCTATACACGGACTAATAGAACTTCATAAAGAAGGACATATAAAACTATCAAATGAAGACCAAAAAACCTTAAACCAACTACCCGAAGAAGAAAAAAGACACTATTTAACTCAGAAGTTAAAAGAACTTCCTAATGAAAAAATAGAAACAGCTGTAAGAGAAAAATTAACCAATCTCAGTGAAGAAGAAATTGCAACGTATTTAAAAAGAGAAGAAATATACAATTCTACACTTATTAAAAACTTCCAAAATAGAACACAAAAAAGATTTGATAAGAAATCAAATAAAGATCTTAATACTAAGCCCAAAAGATCATTAAACCCAATAAAAAAAATCGGAAGACTTCTTTTTGGAAAGAAGGAACAAACTAACAATAGTCCCGAAGTAGATGAGATGATCAACCTCACCTTAAATATTAGTAATCGATGGGTTCGTAATGAAATTAGTGATCTTGAGTACGAAACCGCACTAAGAAATAAACTTGAACAACATCAAATTAGCCTTAAAAGCGGAACTAGAAGTTTAGTACCTAATGAAATAAATCACTACACTCGAATTATAATGAAAGTAAACAAAACAAATCGTATTCATTTATTGTTCGAGCAATTAAAAACTCTAGAAAAAAATTTAAGATCACTGTCTGGAAATGGAGATTCTACAGAAATCAATGCATTAAGAGCCGCAAAATTAATAGAGCCTTTTAAAAATTTACTAGACAAGAAAACTGCAAAAAAAATTATTAAAAGCTACCCTCATTCTATCCTGATAAGAACTATCAAAGAAAATATACCTTATAAAATTAAAAGGCAGATCTTTTTACCAAGCAGAAATACCTTTTCATTAGAAATATCAAAAAGACAATTATCTCAATTCCTAATAAGACACAACCAAATAGAGAAATCGTGTTTAGGTGGGGAAATATCTAAAGAGAAAGTGCCTGAAATCACAAAAAACAATAAAAAACTAAAAGAACTATGCTCGGAAAATAGATCTCTAACAGTAAGTAAGACTATTATAGCTCTAAAAAGAAAAAAAATTGATCTAGATACAGCTATAAACATTCTTAATCAATACATTACTCCTCCTAAGACTAATGCTGAAAGAGCAATCCTAAAAAAAACTCTAAAACCACAATTAGGCACAGAACTTTACAAAACACTAAAACCAAAATTAGATTGTATGAAGAAAGAGCCTATAGTATTATTTGGTTTAATAAAGACTACTTACAAACCTAAAGATAGCACTAAAAGATCTTCTCGTGCAAAAGAAGCCAATGTTGATCAATCAAGAAATCGAAGAAAATCGAATCCTTCAAAACAACAAGGATTCTAAAGACGAAAGAGCATAAGACTAAAGAGAATATTCTGTAATTCGTAAAATACCCCTGTATTTTATTAATTTCACCTCTCTATATAAACTTAGTTATTCTTAAATTCGCCCTGATAATTTTTAATTACGTGATTAAAAGATGATGGATTTAAAAAAATGGAATTTAATTGTTGGTTGGATACTCTTTTGTATTGCTTTATTTGTATATGGTAGCACAGTAGAACCTACTGCTAGTTTTTGGGATGCAGGAGAATACATATCAACCTCTGCTAAACTTCAAGTAGGACACCCTCCTGGTGCTCCCCTTTACCAAATGATGGGGGCCTTTTTTTCAACATTTGCTCCTAACTCTGATAAAATAGCTTTATGCGTAAATCTGCTGTCTGTTTTTTCATCTGCTTTTACGTTGTTATTTATGTTTTGGTCACTAACTTATTTACTACGGAAACTAAGTTTGATCAACAATTTTAAAAATGACACTATATCAGAATTAACAATTATAGGAAGTGCTACCATAGGCACCTTATCCTTTATGTTTACTGATAGTTTCTGGTTTAACGCAGTGGAAGCTGAAGTATACGCTATGGCATCCCTTATACTTTCCATTATGTTTTACCTAGGGCTACGCTGGGAAGCTGAAATGGACGAACCTCGTGGTGACCGATGGCTCGTACTTATTTCTTTTGTAATAGGACTTTCATTCGGTGTACACTTTATGGGATTACTTACTATTCCTGCTATCGGCTTCTTATATTTTTTCAAAAAATATGACACCATTACCCCTAAAAAGTTCGTTATTACTAACGTAATTATGGTTGCTGTATTAATGTTTATTTTCAAACTGTTACTCCCATTTACACTAACCTTTTTCGGTCAGGCTGAAGTTTTTTTCGTAAATAGCCTAGGACTACCGTTTAATTCAGGGACTATATTTGTTGGGCTTTTACTTATTTCCACATTTTATTTTGTTTTAAAATACACCGCCAAACAAAACCTTAAAACTTTACACACACTTTGTCTATGCATACTTTTCATCCTTATAGGGTTCTCTAGTTGGTTAATGCTACCTATACGTGCTAACGCTGGTACTGTAATCAACGAAAATAGTCCTAATAATGCTCGTGAGCTACTAGCCTACTATAATCGAGAACAATACCAGGCAACCCACTTATTCTATGGACCATTCTTTTCTGAAATTTATGCCGATCTAGATTCTTCAACGCCTTATGTTGATGATAAACCCAAATACGAAAAAGACACCGTCAATCATAAATATATTATTGTTAACGAATATAAAAATGCTAAACAAAACCTAGACGATAAACACAAAGGTCTTCTTCCTCGTATGTGGAGCAGTGCACATGCTTTAAACTACCTTAAATTCATAGGACCTCTCGATTTTGAAATTCGACCAGAATACGCTAATGACCCCGATCTAAACAGAGTAGTTAATAAATTCAGAATGAGCTACGAACGTAGAGAATTAGATTTAGAAGAATACGAGAAGTTTTTAGTGCGTTTTGGTCAATATATTAATGTTGATAAACCAACACTACTTGACAATATCTTCTTTATGATAGAATACCAATTTGGATATATGTATTGGCGCTATTTTATGTGGAACTTTACAGGAAGACAAGATGATATCGCAGGTAAATACACCAGTACCAACGGAAACTGGATTAGCGGTATCTCATTCATTGATGAACTACGACTAGGAAACCAAGATTCACTTACAAGTGATAATCTCAATAATAAAGCAAGAAATACCTATTTCTTTATCCCTCTGATACTAGGAGTTATTGGATTATTATTTCAAATGAAGGTCGACCTTAAAAACTTTTGGGTACTTCTGCTCTTCTTCCTATTTACAGGACTTGCCTTAAAAGTTTACCTAAACGAAAGACCCTTTGAACCTCGTGAACGTGATTATGCTTTAGTAGGTTCATTTTATGTATTTTCGATGTGGATTGGCTTCGGATGCTTTGCTATTTTCCAAAATATACAAAAATACCTAAACACCAAACTTGCTTCAATAATAACTATAAGTTTAGGGCTTATCTCTCCGACATTACTGGCTAGTGAAAATTGGGATGACCACGATAGATCTAATCGCTATACTGCCCAATCAATGGCCAAAATGTATTTAGATTCTTGTAAAGAAAATGCCATACTATTCACCATCGGTGACAATGACACTTTTGCTCTTTGGTATGCACAAGATATCGAAAATTACCGCACCGATGTACGTACTCTAAATACAAGTTTGTTTGCCACCGACTGGTATATTGATCAAATGAAAAAGAAAGCTTACAAAAGTGAGCCTATCCCTTCTAAACTAACACATGACTTCTATAAATGGGGTAATAACGATGCTATCTTTTACCAACCTATTACTTCAGACACTCTAGATATTAAGCAATGGATGCACTGGATCGAAAGTGATGACAAACGCACACAACTCGAATTGCAAAGTGGTGCATTTACTAACACTTTCCCTAGTAAATTTGTCCGTATCCCTATAGACAAAGAATCTGTATTAAGAAACAATATAGTAAGTCCTAAAGACTCCGATTTGATTCTAGATGAAATTATTATAGAAATTAAGGAAGAAATACTATATAAAAACCGCTTAATGATGTTTGACATCTTAGCTAATAATAACTGGGAACGCCCTATATTCTTTACAGGAGGAAGCTTTGCTGATGCCGACTATCTATGGATGAAAGATTATTTACAACTTACAGGTGTAACCTACCAACTGGTCCCAATTAAAACAAAACTTGATCCCAATAACCCTTTTGATATGGGACGTATTAATGCCGATGAACTTTATGAAATTGTCATGAGTTGGGACTGGGGTAACAGTAGTTCTAGTGAAATTTATCATGACCCTGAAACGCGTAATAATGCAATTACTTACCGTAGCACATTAGCACGACTTTTTGATACTTTAATTAATGAAGGTAAAATTGAAAAAGCAACACAAATAATCGATTTAGGTATGGAAAAGTTACCTTTTGAATATTACGGTTACTACACATTAATAGAGCCTTTTATTGAAGGGTATTTTAAGGTAGAAAAACCTGAAAAAGCTTTAGAAATTTGGCATAAACTTGATAAAAAATATCAAGAACAAATTACATATTACGCAAGTTTAGAGATAGAAGATCAATACCATAACGTTGAGGCAATCATCACTCAAATTGAACGTTACCGCAGTGTTATTCAACTACTAGAGATACACAACCAAGACAATCTTTTAGACGAAAAGTCACTAGAATTTAATGAACTAATTAAATTATTCCCTAGTTTTTACGATCCAAAAACTGAGAGTTATAAAAAGAAAACAATGAGTATGGATAAAGATAGTTTAGTTACTAACTTATAACACCTAAAATACTCCAAATGCTTCTCTTAAGTATTTGGAGTATTTTTTTATCATTTATCAATTAGTGAATTTGAATCTAATACAAGCTGCATTTGCTAGTTACATCTAAGGTATTTTTGTATAAAGTAAAGGATCTTCATTATAATTGTCTAATTTTACAAAAAAATACATTCTCCGAATAAATATTGAGTGTTTTTGGTAAATAGGTTGACTAATCTTTTTTAGTGTTTTTGTCACTTATTAATCATTTAATTTTTAGGAGAACTAAAAAACATAACTGTGATTAATTTTGTCTCTGTAGAAAATATTTCTAAGTCTTTCGGAGAGCGTGTGCTCTTTGAGAATATTTCTTTTGGAATTAATGAAGGTCAAAAGGTAGGTTTCGTAGCAAAAAATGGTACAGGTAAAACTTCCTTACTTAATATTGTTGCTAAATATGATGCTACTGATTCAGGACAGGTCATTTATCGTAAAGGTTTAAGGGTAGGTTTTTTACCTCAGGAACCTTCTATGGATCCTAAATTAACTATTGAACAAACGATCTTTCAAGGAGATAATGATATTTTAAGAGCAATAAAAGCGTATGAGGAATCACTTAAAACACCTGATAATGTAGAAGTGTTTCAAGAGGCTTTTGATCGGATGGATCAACTACAAGCATGGGATTTTGAAACTCAGTATAAACAAATTCTATCTAAACTAAAGTTAAATGATCTTAGTTTGAAAGTAGAGTCCCTTTCGGGTGGACAACGTAAGCGTTTAGCATTAGCAAATGTACTTTTAAGTTCTCCTGAATTAATTTTTTTAGATGAGCCTACGAACCATTTAGATTTAGAAATGATTGAATGGCTTGAGGAATATTTTTCTAAAGAAAAGATTACATTATTCATGATTACACATGATCGTTATTTCTTAGAAAATGTATGTAATGAAATCATAGAACTTGATCAAGGAAAGCTTTATAATTACCGAGGAAATTATGCTTATTTTTTAGAAAAGAAAGAAGCACGATTAGCACAAGAAGCTACAGAATTATCTAAAAACAAACAGCTTTTCAAAAAGGAACTCAACTGGATGAGACGTCAGCCTAAAGCACGTACAACTAAATCAAAGTCTCGTATTGACGATTTCTATGAAATTAAAAAGAAAGCAAATCAACGTCGTAATGAGCATGAGGTTACACTTGAAATTAATATGGAACGTTTAGGAACTAAAATAATCGAGTTTCATAAGGTTTCTAAAAGTTATGGCGATTTAAAAATTACAGATCAATTCGAGTACACTTTTCGTCGTGGTGAACGCGTAGGAATTATAGGAAAGAATGGGACAGGAAAATCCTCATTTCTTAATCTATTAACGGGTACAGAGCACCCTGATCAAGGTAAGATCGTGATTGGAGAAACTGTAAAGATTGGTTATTATACACAGAAAGGTATCGATATTAAACCTGGACAAAAGGTAATCGAAGTTATCAAAGAATTTGGAGAGTTTATACCACTCAAGAAAGGTCGTATTATTTCAGCAGGGCAATTACTAGAGCGTTTCCTTTTTGATAGGAAAAAGCAGTATGATTTAGTAGAAAAATTAAGTGGAGGAGAGCGAAAAAGACTTTATTTATGTACTGTTTTAATTCAAAATCCTAATTTCTTAATTTTAGATGAACCTACTAATGATCTTGATATTGTTACGTTAAATGTGTTAGAGAATTTCCTTCTAGATTTCCCTGGTTGTTTGGCAGTAGTATCTCACGATCGTTATTTTATGGATAAAATTGTAGATCACCTATTTGTTTTTACAGGAAATGGTACTATCAAGGATTTCCCAGGGAATTATACAGATTATCGTGTATATGAATCAAGTAGTCGAAATCTTAAATCTGTAGAAAATACTTATGAAAAAAAGGCTAAATCGAACTGGAAGGAAGAGCAACAAAACCAACAAACAGGACTTTCCTTTAATGAGCAAAAGGAGTTTAATAAAATAGAAAGGGAACTGAAAAAGCTTGAGAAACAGAAAAGTGATATAGAAAAAGAGTTTGAAATAGAGTGTTTCGAAGATGATGCTCTAGTAGAGAAATCTAAACAGCTCGAAGAAGTTATTAATAAAATAGAGGAGTTTGAGCTTAGGTGGATGGAGTTAGCAGAAAAAATGGAATAGTTTTCTACTCTATAAATGGAGAACTATAATCTCATATATCCTTATATAGCAAAAAAATAATTCAGTTTATTTACGATATAAACGAAAAATTAAATAAGTATAATTACTTAAGTATAAGCAACAAAAAAATATTTTTAACGAATAAGTGCTTATAATATCTATATATTGTGTTATATTTAAATGCTTATTTAATCCTATAAATTTATATGTTCTTATTACTAGAAAAATCTTATTGGAAATTTCTTTTCAGCTCATCTAACCAACATGGTATCCATTCTCCATTTGTTTATTTTTTAGTTACAGAGTGTTTCTATAAGGACTCTAGGGATAATTATAACTATAAGAAGGATATGATGGGAACTATGAGTGTTATTAGTAATAAACACCTTAGGATTTTAAATGATTTTATAGATTATTTCAATGTAAGTAAATATACCTTACTAGACAAAGAGAGTGAAAATATAGAAAAACTTAAAAATTTAAAAGGTTGTTTGAAAACAGATGATATTGAAAAAAGTGATTTCGTATATGTAAAAGGCGAAAATCTTAATGAGGAATATATAAAATTACAAAGTAGACAAAAAAATAATAGTGTATTTGTAATTGAAACTCCATACAAGAATATAAAAATGTGGAATGCATTGAAGTCACATACTCAAACAGATATTATCGTTGACACTTACTTTTGGGGATTTATCTTCAAAAGAGAGCAGCAACACCCTGAAGAATTTAGGATCCGTATTTAAGTTACATGATAATATATATATATATATATATATACCTTATTCATCTTTACTTTTAATCCTACCTTTAATTTATTATATATAACACTTATCATAAAGGAGTTACACAAAAAAGTTTCGTCAGACTATTATAGCATTGAAATTTATGTAAGATTTTACAATCTATCTACAAGGAGAATAGGTTTACGGTCGAATATAGATTGAAAGTGGTACTAGTTTCAAAATACAAATAGTGATACTTACTTCAGTTAAAATCAGAATCTGCTCCTGAAGACATTCTTAAAAAAACTAAGATAGAATGTAATGTCTTAAAAAATATAACATTATAGATTTGATGCGTTTTACACAAGTAATAAAAAGTGTATACGAGATATCTCTCCCTAAAAGCTTATCGTAAATTAGTATCAATAATTGTAGTATATCCCTATTAACTTCTATCAACTTTCTTTATCTTCATAAAGAATAAATATGTATCATTTTAGGAGTTCTGTTTTAATAAGAAATTAACCTATTTATCATATAATAGTTAATACCATTGAAATATTATTTGTCATATAAAAAGTTTCTTTCTTTTGCATCAGAAAGAAGGAAGAAACGATTTATATGCATCATGATATTTTTCAACGGGTATTACTCCTTATCTACCTTCCTGAAAATTAATAGAGTTATTTTATGTCCTTTAAAAATATACTAAAATTATTATACTTCTTATTAGCCATATACACTGCCTATATGAGAATAATGACATTTCGTACTATGGATATCATTCATGATGATTCTTATATGTTTGTGCGTTATGCTCATAATATTTTACAGAATGGAACTTATGGTTGGATTGCCAATCAACCTAGTTATGGTTGTACTAGTATATTATACGTGTTTTCACATGTTTTTTTTATGTTTTTTGGGGTACTTAACATTTTGGACCTGTCTAACTATGTTTATTATCATAGTATATTATATTTTATACTAGCACTCTTTCTTTTAAATATAAATATCGATTACATATTAAAAGGCTTAGATAAAAAAATAAGTATAACTATCGTTTTTTGCCTATTTCCTTTACCATTATTATGGTTACAGATTACAGGTATGGATACATTAGCAGCCACTTGTATTAACTTTCTCTTGATTTATTTATGCTTACGTCATTTAAAGGCAAACAATAAGTTAAGTAGTATTATTTGGATGATAGTTGTATGTTATTTAAGTTTCTTAATACGTCCGGATAATTTATTATACGCAACCCTATTTCCATTTTTATGGCTAGTATTACATAAAGAAACAAAAAGAAACTTAGTCCTTTTTTGTTTTACTTTAGGGGGAATTTTAGCCTTACACGGACTACTTACTTACGTTTATTTTGGAAATATACTACCGATACCTTATTACGTAAAAACACCCAATTTCTATAAAGCTTATTTAGGAATTGATAAATGGAATACATTCGAGTATTTATCGATTTTAGTCATTTTTACTTTTCCATTTATAGTTTTAATACTGTACGGTTTTCTGCAAAAAGTCAAACCAATACTTGTCTTTCTCATTCCTTGGTTTATCTCCACTGGTGTTATGATGAATAAAGTTCAAATTATGGGAATGTATTCTCGTTATTTTATTCCCTCTATCCCTTTTCTCATTATACCTGGGTTATTAGTACTTCGAGATCTTAAGAAAGGTAAAGAATCCTATTTTTTTATAATTACAAAATTATGTATGATCGTATTAGGTATATTTATTACACTATCTTACTCTACTGTAATTGGTAATAATTTGTTTAGAGAAAAGCAGAAGAAAGCAGAAGAGGTCGCATGTAACTATGAAATGACTTTTAAAGACAATCTATATGATCATTTAAAGTCGGAACTAGTAACGTCTATTATTGATGATTTAGTAAAAGAGGTTAATGATGTGAATTTCACTATGGCAGCTAGTGAACATGGGTATATATCGGCATTACATAGAGATAATGTTGTTGTTTGTTTAGCTGGATTACATAATACTCATATATTAAAAGAAAGAGCTTTTAACACTACAGTTATAAGAAAATCACTTGATGAATATAAACCTGATTTTATGTGGCTACCTCATGTTGATTACCCAGTACTTCGTCATGATTTGATATACAGTAAGATATTTAGGAAAAATTACGATCTTTACTATAATATATTTGATTTTGGTATTGCCATACGAAAAGACTCTCCTTTTAAGGAAAAAATCATAAAATTCTTCAAGAATCACTATAACTTAAAGACCATGCCTTCTACACAATATTTTGAAAACGATATATTGAAAGATTAGTTTTATGTTGCCTGTTTATCTTATTGGATAATTAATATTATTAAACTTTATCACGAATTATTT
>CAYYNF010000052.1:0-12182 GCA_964472695.1 uncultured Flavobacteriaceae bacterium | reverse complement strand
CGTCGGGCTTTTGAACACTAAACTGCTTATCGGATTTTCGGTGATATTTCCTTGTATAGCGTTTTAATATAAATAGAACTCACTTTTAATGTAACGACCTTGTAGCCCTCTTCGATGCGTCTAGCTGGTTTTTACTAGTAGTTTGTTTTTCATCTGGAATAAGCCTACTTGATGGGATTGCAGTAGATTTTTGAAAGGATTGAAGTGCATCTACACCTCTAGAGGAAAGACTTTTTTGCCGCTCGCTATAACCAATAATAGAACTTAGATCTACCTTCTCTCCTTTACATATTTTATTTTCAGCTTCTCTAACTTTAAGTAGTTCTGATTTTATCCTTTTACGCATCTCATTAGACGCTTTAAAATTTCGAGAATACAACCTTCCGATTAAACTTTTAAGAGAGGGTTTAACCAGCTTATAAGTTGACATCCCCACTAATGATGCTGCTACAGCCACCCCGAGAAACCCTAATCCCAAAGGCCCCGCAAGCCCAAAAGCTGCAACTGCCAAATATCCTATATATACAGAAGCAGAACTCGCAGCAATACTGGCTCCTGTAGCAACAACGCTAGAAGTAGTATTCCTAAAGTTTCTAAATTTTTTATGTTGGTCCTCAATCTTTCCTGACTTGTGAATTAGTGCATGCTCAATCTTTGCAAGATACTCTAAATCTCTAGCTCTTAAGTATTCTTCTTTAAAATGAGGTTCTATTGTAGTACCTTCACCTTTCTGAGCTTCTAAGGCTATTACATCCTTCTGATATTTTCTAAATACTGTCTTACATTCAGCCTCCTGAACTAATCTCTTATTTTTTAAGGTAACGCCACCAAACAAACCTTTGATATCGTAAGACAATGTACTAAGTCCACCTCTTCCTCTTGCCAACGCAACTAATCCCTTAGAAACAAAACTACCAACCATAGTCACTGCCATATAAGCAAAAGGTCCTAATCCTAAGAAACTACCCAAAAGACCCGCTGTCCCTCCCCCTAGAAGACCTATCAAATTTTGATAAGTATGAACTGAATTTATAGTATCTATTTTCTTTCTATACTTTGTCCACTTACCATTTTCATCAAATAACTGAGTATGTAATTTGGAAACACCCTCACTAGAAACTTTCTGCATCTCTAAATCTAAGAGAGATGGTGCTTCTACTGATGGAGTATCTAAACTTGAGAGTGAGGGCATTCTACTAAAACTATTTTATATCTATTAAAGGTTGGGATATCAAATATAAGTCGTTTCTATTATTTTATAAGCAAAAAAACAATTCAACTTATCTACACGACAAATGGAAATTAAATATACACTAAAAAATAAGACAAAATCATACAATAAACTAGCAATCACCTGATAAACAACAATTTTAAGTGAAAATATATTTTAATTAAGTCAATAGATTAATTTTAGAAATTTAAGATACACACCTAAGACTCCACAAGTGACATATCCTACAATAGAGACACTATTGACTCCATGTAAAATATTAGTTTTTAATTTAATACAAAAAATACTTAGAAAGGCACAAATTTTGATATCAATTTAAAATAAGATTTTTGATACTATGAAGTTGGTCGTACTTTTATTTTTCTTGATAAGCACTACTATACTCAAAGCACAGTCTATAATTCGCTTTGAACGAAGACCTCCTATGCGTATTTCAAATCGAATAAGACAGATAAACTGTAGTGTATTCTATAAAGTTCCCAAAAAAAGTACTGTATACATAGAATTACGTAGAGGCCAACAAATTATAGGAACAGGCTTTTACAGTATTCCCAAAGCGTCTAGTAAACTTACCAATATAAGCATTCCTGTTTCCAGAAACATAAGACTCATTCCTGGGGAAGATTATTCCTATCACCTATACGTATATGCAGGCAATCGAAATGACTGGAATCAAAAGCTGTGTAGGTCTATTATCATCTCTAAGGTACGTGTATATGCCTCTTCTCCTCGCAAACAATATTCCAATATGCAACTACTCCATAACTTCCTTAACTAAGGTAAGATATACAGGAAAGTGATCACTATACCCCCCTACATAACTCCCCCTTTCGAAAGTACGTTTGGGGTAACCTCGATATTTCCCTTTTTGGTGTTTTAAGTACTGTTCCGAAAAGATATGTGCATCATAATACCTCCAACCTTCGGAAAATAATAAAGGACTCGATACCAAAAACTGATCAAAAAGGCTCCACTGATCACGATATGCCAAACTTCCATAACCACGCAAAAACTTTCTCTCCATAGGAGCATATAAATAATAACTACTATCCTGCACTTTATTTGTTCGTGTATGTAATACTTCTTTAAAACTAGCATCAGTAGGGTTATCATTGAAATCCCCCATAAGAATAACTTTAGGGTTCTTAGTAACTATCGATAATGAATCAATAATATGCTTTGTAAGCCTAGCTGCCTGCATGCGTTTAGATTGACTCCTTTTAAGTCCACCCCTACGTGATGGCCAATGACATACAATTAAATATATGAGCTCATCGGCAAGATACCCCGAAACACATAACTGATCTCTAGTAAATATACGTTTTCCTTGTTCATCAAATAAGAACAACGTATGTGTTTGGCTATTTTTCAGATGAAATAAATCTCGGTCATAAAGCAAACCTACGTCAATTCCCCTCTTATCTGGAGAGTCATAATGTACCAAACCATAATCTATATGTTGCAAGGATTCCATATCGATTAACTGTTCAACAACATTACGATTTTCTACTTCAGCGAATCCTAGTAAAGCTGGTGGACGTGAAGTTTGCTCTACACCTAAATCTGCAATTACCTTCGAAAGCTTCACTTGTTTCGCTGATAAACGCTCGAGTGTCCAATAATTCTTTCCTTCAGGTGTATAATCATCATCGAAAGTAAAAGGATCATTTTCAGTATCAAATAAGTTCTCAAAATTATAAAAGGCAGCTGTTACTGCATAATACTTCTGCTGAGATAAACAAGAAGTAGCACAAAGAATAAAAAACAAACACAAACTCTTAATTTCCCTCATTAAATACTAAAAAATATTATCAATATACCAATATAATAACGTTTTAAAGGAATATATCTATTTTTTTGTCTTACCTTTTTAAGAAACAAGATGTTATCGAAAAATCACCTACACAACCAATCACTGAGAACTTGCCATGAAAAATTACTTAGCATATCTAGTGCTCCTCTATACTTGGGTGAGTACAGCACAAGAGGTAACAATAAGTGGAACTGTGAAAAATATTCAAGATAATAAACCTGTTAAAGAAGCTCTGGTAAGTCTTAAAAATCATAGGAAAAATAGCCTTACGGACGAGAAAGGAAGATTTATATTCAGAACAACTCTAAAGGGGAACCACATTCTAACAATAAATGCAATAGATTATAGAACAAAATATTTTCCTATTAATATTTCTGAAAGGCTAATAATAGATTTAGGAGAAATTTACCTGAAGAAAACACAGAGTAGTCTTTTTAATAATTTTTCGATTATCAATCTTGAATCGACTGATTTTGATGACTCTGATGACCAACAACAAATTGTACTAGAATCCACTAAAGATCCTTTTATCCAAAGTGCAGCATTCAACTGGCGAAGTGCTTTCTTTAGTATCAGAGGACTCGATTCTAAATATCAATCTACACAAATTAATGGCATTGAAGTCAACCAACTTTCAAATAATAGAAGCAATTGGAATAGCTGGTCTGGACTAAATGACATCTACAAGTCAAACGAAGTCAGTAACTATTACGAACCCAACACTAACAGTTTCGGAAACTTAAGTGGAGTCAATAACCTAAAGATTAACACAGGTTCATTCGGAGCGGGACGAAAAGCCTCTATTGCTCAGTCTAATCGCTCTTTTGGCACGCGTATGATGTATACACAACATTCCAAAATATCAGAAAAAAGATGGAAAAACAGCTTTAATATAGGTTTTAGGAATACGCCTGAAACAGCAATTGAAGGAGCTTCATTACGTAGTTGGAGTCTTTACGCTAGTATAGAAAAACAATTTTCTCCAAGACATAATCTGAGTTTATCTGGAATATATACCCCCACTGAAAAAGGACGTGTGAGTCCAATTACACAAGAGGTGATTGATCTAAAAGGTACTACATATAATGCTTACTGGGGTTACCAAGAAGGTAAAATTCGTAATGCCCGTATGCGCTGGACCGCTACACCAATAATCGTAATATCTGATAATCTTCAATACAAGGGCTGGAATATCAATACTAATATGCTTCTAAAAACAGGTACCGTTAAAAATAGCCGTATCGATCATACAGGTACTAATATAGTAAGCACAAACGATGGAACATATTCCTATGAAGGTATTGGTACAAACCCTGATCCTACCTACTATCAAAAGTTACCTAGTTACTTTATTCGTAATACTGGTAATGAAGACTATACGTCGGCTTTCTTAGCAGATCGTTATTTTAAATTAGATGGACAAATCGACTGGGAAAGATTGTATCAAATCAATAGTACCACTCCAAATGCAACCTATATTGTATATAAAGACGTAACCAATGATAAGCTACTGGCCTATAATAGTATCTTTCAAAAAGAGTTGAACTCTAAATGGAAACTACAAGGAAAATTGGCTTTTAAAAAATTAATCTCAGATAATTATGCTGAACTAGATGACCTCCTTGGCGGGAGTCAGTTCCTAGATATTAATGCATATAATGAAGGTTTAGAACAACAGAGTGACCTCAGAAATAGCAATAGACTAGTAACAGAAGGAGAACGTTTTAAGTACAATTGCCGTATCAATGTAAATTATCCTCACTTATTTTTACAAACCCAAAGAACACAAGGAAAATGGTTCCTTAATATGGGTAGTTTCATCGAGAACAAAACGTACCAACGTGAAGGTTTTTATGAAAATGGAGTATATCCAGGTAGTGCATCATTCGGAAAGAGTGATAAAGTTTCACTCTTCGGATATGGATTAAAATGCAATACCACCTACCAAATTAACCCTAAAAGTCAACTAAAAAATAATCTTATACTACAACGTAAAACTCCCGAAATCCAATATATTTTTACTACGCAACGCTATAGCAATCAAATAGACTACAATATCGTGCCCGAAACGAATATAGGTACTGATATAAGTTATCAGTATAAGTATGCAGGACACCAAATACGTATAAATGGATACTATCAACAACATCTTAACGAAAGGAAACGCTCTTTTTTCTTTACTGAAGATCTTGCTAGTTTAGGACGTGTCAATAACGCTAACTTCTACCAACAATTACTATCAAATATAAACACTCAATATTACGGTATAGAGCTGGGAGCCAACCTAGAAGTTACGACAAGCTTAAACATACAATTGAGTGGGAGTATAGGACGACATCATTATCTAAACAACCCTTATTTGCGTGTACTATCCGAAGGTGATACTACACCTGTCTTTGAAGGAAATAGCTACCTAAAGAATCACTTACTATCTAATGGACCACAACAAGCTTTCGGAATAGGCTTTAGTTATAGAGACCCCAAATACTGGTGGGTAACTTCCCAAATCAACCATCTATCAAAAAGGTTTATAAGTATTAACCCTTATACACGTACCAACAACTTTAGTCTAGATATAGACGGCATAAGATTTACCAATTACGATGAAGCTATAGCTGAAGAACTACTAAAACAAGAAGAACTTCCTGGAATAATATTATGGAATATTATTGGCGGAAAATCATGGAGAATAAAAAAACACTATATGGGAATCACCTTGGGAATTCAGAATATACTAAACACACGTTACCAAACAGGAGGATTTGAACAAAGTAGAAACTCGAACTACCAAAGTATGCTCACCGATCAGCAACGAGAGACTCCCCTATTTGGAAATAAATATTGGAATGGCATTGGCACAACTTACTACATCAACACCTATTTAAGATTCTAAATAAACACAAACCTAACTTACCATGAAAAATATCTTACTCTTTATACTTCTATACCTCCTAATAGGTTGTGAAACTACCTATGATACTCCAGAAATAGAACAAAAACAATACAACTTCGAAACAACACTAAACATAAGTAACATAGTAAGTAATCTAGATATCTTTGAAGAAAATATAGAAACTTTTGACTACAATGCAATTCTAGAAGGCTATGTCGTATCGTCTGATCAGAGTGGAAACTTTTATAAGGAGCTTATCCTTCAAAATGCCCCTGAAAATGCACAAAGAGGTATCGCACTACAAATTGACGAAAATAACCTATTTGAACGCTTTGTCTTAGGCTCAAAAATTTTCATTCAACTTAATGGACTAAGTGTTGCCTACCAAAATGGAATCATTAAACTAGGAATACTAAAAGAAAATAGTATCGAGCGACTTTCGGCATTCGACATTGACCAACACATTTTTAGAGACAGTCAACAATATGATATTATACCAAAAGAACAGACTCTTGATGAGATATCAACAGAAAGCCTAAATCAACTAGTACATCTGAAATCATTACAATTTGACGATAACTTACTCTTCCCCGAAACGAAAACCCTTGCCAACGAAACAAGTGATAATTTTGACGGACTTAGAGCACTACATGATTGTGTAACCAACCTAGAGATACAACTATCCACAAGTACGTTTAGTAACTTCAAAAACTACAACTTACCCATAAGTAAAGTGAATGTGGAAGGAATTCTAACACGAAACTATGAAAACACACACTATGTACTAAAAATGAACCGTATTAGTAACTTAAGTATAAATAACGAAGAACGTTGTATAAATGAGTTTTACGAATGTAATACTGAACTAAGCTCGCTAGAAACTGACGAAATTATTTTTGAAGAGAACTTTAATAGTGTTACTAATGAAATACAACTGGATGACACATGGATTAACTTGAATATAACTGGTGACGAAAAAAGATGGACTGATAAAAAAATTACTAATATTGATAATCGTGTAATGACCTTATCGGCATACAACTCGAATTTAACCCCATTACACGCATGGCTAGTCACCCCCGAAATAGAAATCGACCCCGAACGAAATCCTGTTTTACATATACGACTACGCACACTATATAATAACGGAAATGCCTTAAAAATATGGATGACCACAAATTTTGAGGAAGATATCGAATCGAGTACATGGGAACAAATAAATGTTGAACTACCTGTAATTTCATCAAACTATATGAATTATGAAATTAACCTGAATTGTGTGGAAGGAAATTCAATACGAATTGGTTTCGAATATAAAGGTTATGACAACATACTTACCTCAACCTATGACATAGATGAAATAAAGGTTACACAATAAACTAATGACGAACAACTCCAATAAGTAGGATACTAGACGAAGATCTGATATAGAAAAGATCAACCTTTGTGCAAGCGACTACACAAAGGTTGATTTTAAATTAATAAATATAGTGTAGTGGTGAAACTACGCGTACTATTCAGCTAATAAACCATATAAGGTAAACTAGCTATCTTTTTGTTTTAATAAATCTCTAATTTCAACTAGCAATTCGTTATCCGAAGGCCCTTTTGGTGCTTCAGGAGCTGGTTCCTCCTTCTTCTTTGTACTCTCATAAGCTTTCAATAACCAATAGATAAAGAAACCTACAATAATAAAATTGATTACAGTCTGAATAAAGTTACCATAAGTAATTACCGCTGCACCTGCATCAGTAGCCGCTTTCATGTTCTCGTAAGACTCGCCATCTAAAGCAATAAACTTCTGTGTAAAATCAGTTCCTCCAGTGATAATTCCTACAATAGGCATAATCAAATCCTTTACTGCCGAATTAACAATTTGCTTAAAAGCACCTCCAATAACTACCGCAGTAGATAAAGACACAATATCTCCCTTTAAAAGGAATTTCTTAAAATCTGCAAAAAAACTCATAACTATTTTATTATTAATGTGTATTTGATTGCGAAAATAGCATAAACAACTCTAAACAAAAACCAAACACCAATGAAGAAAGACTAATTATCGATGAAGCTATAGAAATAGCTGATTTTAGGTAATAAAAAAGAATTCATAATCTTAATAAAACTTCTAGATTAATGTCTTTTAGCCTTAACTCTTCCTACGACCTTTTTTGATCCTGTTGGAATAGATGATGTACTATCACCTCTAGCCTTTACCTGTTTTCTCTTTAAGGGAGAACCTAACCCCTCAAGATCACTATCAATAGTTTCCTTATTCCTATCAACACCTTTACCTGTAGACTGCTTTTTAGATCCAGACGAAAGTCTTTCTCTTAATTTTCTCCACATAGAGGCTGATTTTATAACCTGTTGCTTGTGTTGTTTTATACTTTCTGTAATTTTATCAAAAGATCTTGAACTAGATAATAATATCTCACTAAGAGGACCTTTCCTATTTTGACGATACTCTTTTATAGACACAAACGACTGATATAAAGAATTATTCAATTCTTTAGTCTCTTCAGCAGACAGTGTTTTTAAGTAATTAAAAAAATCTATTTGATCTTCAGAAAAATGCTTCAATTTATGCTTATCGGAAGATATTTTATCTGGATCAAACATCAATAGCCGTAAGGCTATCACCCCTTGTATTTGCTCCAATACGTGATCAATAGCTACTTTTTTTCTTGATGAGATTAGCTCCCTAAAATCTGTTAGCTCTTTTTGTGAAAAGAAAAAAGGGTTCTCATCTAATAAATAATACAATTCATTAGCTTCGTCAAACGAAACTTTCCCATCAGACTCCACCTGTCTTTCTGTAATTTTTCGCTCTTGCGTAGGAGCTACAGAAGTGGTCTGGGATGGAGACTCTAAAGCAATAGCCTCAGAAATTTCTGGTTGTAAGCCATAAAGTTTTAATACATCAATTGCCAAGGCATCGATTTCTTCTTGATACTGTTTACCTAAAGCCCCTACAAATTTTAAGGCAGGAACTATCGCATATTCTAAGGCTTCACTTACCTCATTAATATCTTGAATAATTTCGTCAAGAACTTGCCTATTTTTTTCTCTAAATTCATCTAAAGATGAATCTTGTGATACGTTATGTAGATAATTTAGTTCTAAGGAAAGTGCATCAGCCAAGGTATCTTGTCCCTGCTCTCTTAGTGTATTTATGATCTTAGCCTGAAAACGAGATCTGCATTGCTCCACCAAGGAAGCATTTTCACCCTTCTCACCATAAACCAGAGGATTTTCTAAATCATTACTTACTTCCCTTAGTGCCAGAACGACTCTTTGAAACCAAGCTAAATCTTCTTGTTTAAACTGCTCTAAAGCCTCCTTCTGTTCCTCAGTAAAGGAGCAGAGATTAAACTCTAATAAAAGTGCATCAGCCAATTGTGACTTTCCATTACGTAAAAATAAGTCGCATATTGTGGTCTGGAACTGTCGTATTCGTTTTTCGGCAATAATACTTTTTGGCACTTCCCTTTCTAACGATGTTCTTTGTTCTTCTGGCATAACTCTATGTTTTATTTAAAGCCCCCTTCTCTGTTTCAAGAAACAAACAGGCTAACAATCTAGTTAAAAACACATTAACCTACGATACAAATCAACCAATAACTCTTAACAGTCTACGATACAACCCTAATTTTCAGTAACACACTAACTATATGAAATAATAACTGTGATTGTTTTGTAGATCACTTTACTTTAAACAAATCACTTCCTTCCAAAATCCGCAGGAATTTCCCCCCAAGCTTTTGTCTCCCACTTCACCACAGTAGTTGTATAGCTATTTTGTTTTAACCAATTTTCAGCACGTTTTACAAGCTCAAAAAGGTGACTATTGTTTGGTGTATGCTGTAGTTTCGTTTTACAAATTTTCTGTCTTACCCAACTCATCGCAATTTTGGAATCAGTGTATAAAATACGATCGCTATTGATTTTTTTCAAATATGCTAAACCGTGAACTAATGCCAAGAACTCTCCGATATTGTTAGTTCCTTGCTTAAAAGGTCCCTGATGAAAAAGTTGTTTACCTGTTTGGGTATCTACCCCCCTATACTCCATTTTCCCTGGGTTACCGCTTGAAGCAGCATCTACTGCAATAGAATATAAGTTGGGCTGACCTATTTTAGCTAAATCAGTGGCAGATAATTTTGGTGCAGGCGTCTTTTTACCAACGTAATCGAAGTAATTCCCTTCATAAGCCTTTTTAGCCTGTTCCAAACTTTCAAAAGACTTATACTGTGCCTGAGGATAATTTTGAATATGTTTCTTACAAACATTCCAGGAATTAAATACGCCCGTTTCGTGTCCTTGCCATACCACATAATATTTCTTCTTTGCCATAGATTAGAATTTGCTCTAAAGACAAAGTAAGGAATATTTAAGGAATAGTAAATTCATATTCTTCTCGCTTATGGTACACCTTCTCTCTTATTCATTACCTATCTTTGCAGATATGAAGTGGAACCCTATTATCAAATCAGACTATAAGCCTAAAAATATTGCGGTAAAACTTACCAATAAAGGTGAAAATTATTTAGCGAAAAGTCACCCTTGGATTTTTTCAAAAACTATTGAAAAACTAAGCAAGCCTGCTAAAACAGGAGATTTAGCTATTGTATTTCATAAGAAATCAAACAAGATGATCGGGATCGGAATCTATGATGCTGATTCACCTATCCGTATTAAAGTAATTCATAGTAGTTCAGAAAAGGTAACTATTAACGAGAGTTTCTTTAATAAAAAAATAGAACTAGCTTATCAAAAAAGAACTAGCTTACTAGCTACTAATACCAATAGTTACCGTTTAATTTTTGGTGAAAATGATGAGTTTCCTTCACTAATTGCCGATGTTTACGCCAAAGTGCTAGTAGTAAAACTCTACTCTGAAATATGGATACCCTACTTAGAAGCCATCCTTAAATTACTACAAAAACGTACCGATGCTGATACAGTTGTGCTAAGGTTAAGTAGAAACGTAGAAAAATCTAACAAACACCAGCTCGAAGATGGTATGGTGGTATATGGAATTTTAGAGAATAATACCGTTGAATTTATAGAGCATGGCATCCACTTTTCAGCTAATGTTATTGAAGGTCACAAAACAGGCTATTTTCTAGATCATCGAGATAACCGACGACGTGTAGGCGAACTCAGTAAAGGAAAAAAAGTACTTGATGTGTTCTCTTATGCAGGAGGTTTCTCTGTACACGCACTAGCTAACGGAGCCAAGGAAGTAACTAGCGTTGATATTAGTAAACAGGCTCTAGATATTGCTTTTCTTAACGGGAAACTGAACCCTTACACAGGAAAACATAAAACTATTGCTGGTGATGCCTTTCAAATTCTGGAAGAACTCATTACTCAAAATAAGAGGTTTGATATGGTAGTGATTGATCCTCCGAGCTTTGCTAAAAAAACTAGTGAGGTAACACTAGCAAAAAAGAAATACCGCCAACTAGCAAAACTAGGCTTACAACTCACAAGTAAAAAAGGAACACTGGTACTTGCATCTTGTTCATCACGTGTAGTAGCAGATGCCTTTTTCGAAATCAATCAACAAACGCTAAATACTTCAGGTAGGAACTATAAGACAGTATTGAAAACCTACCATGATACTGATCATCCTATCGGTTTTCCAGAAGGTGCTTATTTAAAATGTGGCTACTATGAATTTATGGATTAAAATTCACAAAAATAGGGCTAGGATGTCACCAAACAGTACTTATAAAATGAAAGCACTCAGAATAAACTTCTGATAAAAAAAAGAATTTCAAAAGTTATTTCTAGTATAATTGCTTGTAAATTTTCATATTATTAGTCTATCTTTGCGGAAAAAATTTATCATTTTTTTATAATTTAGAAAACAAGAAATTAAAACTCCTTTATAATGTCTCAAGTAACAGGTAAAGTATCACAAATTGTAGGTCCAGTTATCGACGTAGAATTTGCAGCTGGTGAAGTTCTTCCAAAGATTTATGATTCATTAGAAATCAAAAAAGCTGATGGATCTAAAGTAATTTTAGAGGTTCAATCTCACACAGGAGAGAACACAGTAAGAACTATCGCGATGGACTCTTCAGATGGATTACAAAGAGGACAAGAAGTAGTTGCTTCTGGTGCTCCTATCCAAATCCCTATCGGAGGTGATATTTACGGACGTTTATTTAACGTAGTAGGTGACGCTATCGACGGAATTGGTGATTTACCAAAAGAAGGTGAGAACGGTCTTCCAA
>CAYYNF010000051.1:0-12206 GCA_964472695.1 uncultured Flavobacteriaceae bacterium | reverse complement strand
AAATTATAGAAAGTAATGATACTGATAATTGGGAAACCCATTCAGGTACGTATATAGTACCTGAGGGACAAACTTCCACTTTTATTGTATTGGAGGCAGTAATTATTAACTCGGGATTTGTTGATAATATACGTGTTGAATTCAGTTCAGCTTGTGATGTTGATAATGATGGGATTCCTAATTACTTAGATACAGATAGCGATAACGATGGTGTACCAGATTTAGAAGAATCTTATGGAATAGGAACTTCAATTCCTTTACCAATTCAAGTAGATGAAAATGGATTACTGATTGATTTAGGGGTTGTCGATGGAGAGTATACATTTGAATCTAATGTAACTGTTTCACAGAAGGCTGTTCAGCTTAATGAGTTGGCATCTTTAAGGGATATTGTAATTTGTGAGGCTACTACAGTACAATTATCAGGTTTTTATCAGGCAGTATTAGCATCTACTTATGATGAAACTGGACTTCCTATTTATGATGTTGATGTATCTGATGAAATTGATTACACATGGTCAGTAAGTACTGATGGCGGAACATCTTTTAGTATAATTTCGGGAGAGGAGAGTGCTAATTTAGAATTAAACGAAACTAAATCTTACTTTAATGATGGTAATATTTTTAAGATAGAAGTATCTCATCCAGATGATTTAATTAGAGCTTATACAAGTGAAGCTACAATGGTATTAGATGAGAATTGTATAGACACGGATAACGATGGAGTTCCAAATATTACAGATTTAGATGATGATAATGATGGTATTTTAGATACTGAAGAATTATTACAGTGCTCTTTAATTCCTGACCCAAGCTTTGAAAATGCTGATGACCCTACAAAAATAGGTTGGAATACTTTTTCTCAGGCTTATGCTACAGAAACCACTTGGTTTGATGTTTACGGAACTACAGGTTATACTACGACAGGGAATTATCAGCAGGTTCCTAAAGCACGTGTTGAGTTACCTGCTGCAGATGGAAATGCTTTTATTTCCTTCCATGGAAATATGAATGCTAGTGGAGGAATGGAAGTTTTTGGGGCAAATTTATCAGAAGATATGAAAGCGGGATTTTCGTATAAGTTTTCTTTTCAAGCATTTCAGATGCACCTTGAAGGTACAGGCTTTAAAAACTCTGGTAAGTTAGCCGTTTTCGGAATCCCTAAAGGAACAAATCCAAGTTTTGTTCATGAAAATACAACCTCATTTTCACTATTAGAAGCAAGATCGGATATTGATTTGTTAGGTAAATCAAGGTCTATTGATAACCTTACTGAGTGGAAAGAGTATGTGATTGGTTTAATGGGACAAAGAGATTATGATCGTATAATTATAGCCATTGATGTAGATGTGTATTCTTCATTTTTAGGTTTTGATAATATTCAATTAAAGTGTGATGTAGATTTTGATGGTGATGGTATGAATGATACATTAGATTCAGATAGTGATAATGATGGACTTTCAGACTTGCAAGAGACTTATGGGGTTGATAGAGTATTAGCGACTCCAGTCATTGTAGATGAGGATGGGTTAGTAATAGAGTTAGGAGTTCATGAGCAACAGTATCAAATTGTTCCTACTAGTAACAGTTCTAAAAAAGCTATACAGCTAAATGAATTAGAAGTTTTACAGGATGTACAAATGTGTAAGGTTGCTAGTGAGCATATATATGTAGTTTATGAAGCATTGTTAGCATCTTCTTATGATGATAGTGGAGTACCTATTTATAATACAGATATTTCGCATGAGATTAATTATATATGGTCGGTAAGTACTGATGGAGGAGCTTCTTTTGTAACTATTCCCGATGAGCATAAGGCTATTTTAGAACTTAATGATACGAAAGCATATTTTGGAGAAAATAATATTTTCAAAGTGGATGTATCACATCCTGAAAATCTTATAGCTAATTATACGAGCCAGTCTAAATTAACTTTTGAAGTGTGTCAGGATACTGATAATGATGGAGTACCAGATGTGAAAGATGTAGATGATGATAACGATGGAATATATGATATTGATGAAGCTGGTCAAAGAATAGAAATTGAGTTTTCAGACTTGGGACTTACATTAGATCAAAAGGGACAGACCATTTCTAATTTGGATATAAGTGATAACTTTGGCCTGGAGACAGGAAGTATTATTATAGATATCGATGAAGTAGATGTTTCTAGTGATGGAAAATTAAAATTAAATGAGACTACAGGTAAAGCTACTATTCTGTTATCGGGTACGGTAGGGGCTTATATTCGTGTATCACATGAAGAATCTATAATAGGTGTCGGACGAAAGGATTATGTAACTAGTCTTGATGGGAGTACTTATAGCTTTATATCAAATTTAGATACTGAATTTAGATATCAACATGCACAAGATAGCTACGTTGTGGTTAGGACAGGTAGTACTACTTCAAATACAGAGCCTTTTGTTTGGCAGTCGAATACACCAGTAACTAGTCTCCTAATAGGTTCTGATAGTGGTAGCCAAAGTGAGCGTTTATTTACTATATTCATCAGTCCTGATCCAGAAGCTATAGATGAAGATGGAGATGGGTTGTCTAATAGTAAGGATACTGATAGTGATAATGATGGTTGTTCTGATGCAGATGAGGCTTATGCGGATCTTCTAGCAGATGGAGATGATGATCAGGTATATGGAGTAGGAGAACCAAATGTTAACATTGATGGTAGTGTTAGAGAGGCAAGTTATACTTATAGCGATACAGCTAACCAATTTGAGGCAGTGCAAGTAGAGGAGGTAAGTGCTCCTGTAGATGCTATTGTGTGTTCAGGAGAACCAGCAATATTTATAGCGAATTATTCAGTACTTGGTGCAACGGGTTACGATGAAAATCATATGCCTATATATAATATCGATCTTAATGATGAACTTGAATACAAATGGTATAGTGTGACAGGTAGTACAGTAGAATCACTTGACTTTACTACTTACCCTACAGCAAGTACCAATATGTTAGTAATCCCTAAAGGTAAAGACTTACATGTCAATAATCAATCTTTTAGATTAGAGGTTACACATCCTAAGGTTATATGTGGATATATACAGGATTTTAAAATTGTTTATCGTACAGGTGCTGATACCGATAATGATGGAGTTCCTGATGTATGTGATATAGATGCTGATAATGATGGTATCTATAATATAGATGAGTGTAATGCTACAGGAACAATACTTTTCCAAGAAGATTTTGGAACAGGAGGGCGTACTTCTGATAGTTCAGTAGATTATCAGTATACTACTGGTACTATACCAGATGGTAGTTATGCTATTGACAATCCGAAGAATGTTGAAGAACGTTTTTTTGGATCAGGAGCGTATACTGATCACACAGGGAATATTGAAGGTAGGGTGTTATTAGTGAACGCTGATCATACTCCTACGGAAATTTATAGAAGAACTATAACAGGTGTTAATGCAGGAGGGGTATATGAGTTAGCTTACTTTATGAGGTATACTTATTGGAGTACTAATGGAAAACCTACAAATATTCTATTAAAAGTAGAGGATACAGCAGGTAATGTTTTATTCAAGAATACTTCGGGGGATTATACTCAAGGAGACTGGAAAGAGTTTAGTTTAAGTTTTATACCTCAATCAAGTGATGATATTCAAATTGTACTTCATAGTATCGGAAAAGGAGGAATTGGTAATGACTTTTTTATAGATGATATTAGTTTAAAGTCTTACGAGTGTGATCTTAATTCAGATGGAGATGCTCAGCCTAATTATTTAGATTTAGATAGTGATAATGATGGTTGTTCTGACGCAGATGAAGCTTATAGTAATTTATTAGCAGATGGAGATGATGACCAAATATATGGAGTAGGGACTCCTACTGTAAATTCAGATGGTAGTGTTGCTTCATCAAATTATGATTATTTATTCCTTAGTGATTCTATTTATTCTAGAGTAATTGAAGAATTATTGGCTCCAGAAGAGATGTTAAAATGTATTAATCAAGAAGGAATTATAAGTGTTGCTCATACAGCATTAAGACCTATAAGTACTGATGCTATAGAAGAAATTACACATGATATTAGGTTACAGTGGTATGTAAGTACTGATAATGGAGTCAATTTTATTGAAATTAATACGATAAACTTTCCAAAGACATTAGTAGAACAAGAAAGTTTAATTAAAGCGGGTTATGATTATCAGAGTGTATTGTATTCAACTTTAATTATTCCTAGTGGTGATGTACTTAATGTTGATGGATATCAATTTAAGTATGTGGCTACTCTTAGTAATACTCCTTGTACCGAAGTGTCAGGTGTGGTTTCCATAAAAGCAGTTACCGGTGGTGATTCAGATAATGATGGTATTATTGATAATTGTGATCTGGATGACGATAATGATGGTATAAAAGATGAAGATGAGTGTCCTTCGGTATTACTGACAGCAGAAGAATTAGGATTGACAGTAGGAAATTCACAGAATCTTAGCGGAAAAGACGTAAGTAGTCTATTTGGTCTTGAGGAAGGTAATGTAATTGTAGATTTTACAGGTATTTCGATTACTGGTGACGGACAGTTATATACAACAACTGGTAATGATGTAGAAGTTTCGGTGTCAGGAAATTTACCTGTGTATGTGTCAATTACTCACCAAGATGATTTAGAGCCTAACGAGTCAGATTATATCGAGACTTCTGAGAGTGAATTTGAGTTCTTATCAGATGTACCAGGAGACTATAAAAATGTTATTGATGGTAATAAAAACACAGTCCTAAAAACAGGAGGGTGGTCTGGAATGGAGAAGTTTATATGGAGGTCAAAGCAACCTATTACTACTTTTAGTGTTGGGTCTAATGCAGTGGCTGATGCTATATTTAGTATTACACTTATTCCTGATTGTAATTTCTACGACACTGATAACGATGGTAAGGCAAATCATCTCGATATAGATAGTGATAATGATACTTGTTTAGATGGATATGAATCGAGTAATATGTCGGAGTTAAACTATATGGAAGACGATTTGACTTTTGCCAATGGAAATATTAACATCGATGGTTTAATTGTGGGTGTAGATTATGCTAATAAGGATATTATACCAACACAGGAAGGTATTTTCATTACAGAAAACAGTTTGTCGGTTAACTCAAGTGTTTGTTCTAATCAGGAGTTCATTATTGAAGCTGATTACCAGGCAACGAAAGCTACAAGCTATGTGGCAGGAACTGTAGTAACAACGGTAGATGTTTCAGATAGTTTAACCTATCAGTGGATGGTAAGTGTTGATAATGGGGTGAACTTTTTGACAATTGATATTGATGAAAATGCTTCTGCAGCTACAAAACAATTAATAATTCCTACTGATAGCTCCTATTATGTTGCAGGTAATAAATTTAAACTTGAGGTAACACATCCAATGTTGGTATGTGCTACAGAGAGTGATCTAATAACCTTAGCATTAAAGGATTTACCAGATGTGAAAATTATAGCTTCAGATATTTTCTTATACATAGGGGATCAGTTAACACTTAGTGCTACTGGTGCGAATAGCTATAGTTGGAATAACGATGTTGTTGATGGACAGCCTATAACAATGGATAAAGTAGGTGTTTTTACCTATGAAGTGATAGGAACTAATGACGAAGGATGTACTAGTACAGATACTGTAATTATTGAGGTGAAACCATTGCCAACGGTAGAAGCTAATGCTTCGAGTGTGAGTATTTGTTTAGGCGAAGAACTAATTCTTACAGGAAAAGGTGCTGAAACTTATACTTGGGATCATAATGTTGTTGATGGAGTATCTTTCGTACCAAGTGAAGTAGGTGTGACTACTTATACAGTAACAGGGGTTACAGCTGATGGCGGTGTAAATACAGATACTATAGATATCACCGTAATGGACCTACCAACAGTACAGGCATCGGTGTCTGATGCTACAGTTTGTTTAGGTGATAGTATTACATTTGAAGGTTTAGGAGCAGCTACTTATGAATGGGATAATGGTGTATCAGACTTACAGCCTTTCACACCAATAGAGGTGGGAACAAAAGTGTATACAGTAACAGGTACTAACCTTAATGGATGTAAGAGTACAGCCACAGTACAGGTTACTGTTATGGAATTGCCAAAGGTAACGGCTATAGCATCGCAAGTAGAAATCTGTTTAGGAGATAGTATTATTTTAACAGGTGATGGTGCTGATACCTATAAGTGGAGTGATGATATTATTGATGGTGTAGCGTTTACACCAAGTAGAGCAGGAGTTCTTAGTTATACAGTAGAGGGTACTTCGGTAGTAGGTTGTATTGGTACAGCAAGTATTGAGATTATTGTAAATAACCCTCCAACAGTAACTGCACATGCTATAAATGAGGCTGTTTGCTTAGGAGATGATATTCAGCTTTATGGACAGGGTGCTCTAAGTTATACTTGGGATAATAAGGTAGCTGATGGAGAAACTTTCACAGCAGAGAATTCAGGGATATTTACTTACGAAGTTACAGGTACGGATGCTAAAGGTTGTCAAAGTACAGCCACAGTTGAAGTATTAGTTTATCCTCAAACAGAGATAACAGCTAATGCTAGTGCTACTCAAATTTGTCTAGGGGATAGTGTAACACTAACAGGAAGTGGAGCCGAATCATACGTATGGGATGAAGGGGTAATTGATGGACAACCTTTCACGCCTTCTGCTCCAGGAGTGTTTACATATATGGTAACGGGGACAGATATCAATGGGTGTTTGAGTTTCGATACTATTGATATTACAGTATTAGACTTACCAGGTATTACGGCAAAACTATCCAACAGTGAACTATGTTTGGGAGATAGTGTCATTTTCGAAGGTCAGGGAGCTTCTAGTTATACGTGGAGTGATGGTATTATAGATGGGCAACCTTTTACACCTCAAGAATCAGGAGTTTTTACTTATACAGTAACAGGAACTACAGCAGAAGGCTGTGTGAGTACAAAACAAGTAGAACTTATTGTTTATGAATTACCAGAGGTACAAGCTCATGCATTAGAAACTACAGTCTGTTTAGGAGATTTAGTTACACTCTATGGACAGGGTGCTGTAAGTTACACTTGGGATCAAGATGTGCAAAATGGAGTTGCCTTTGTTTTAAACGAAGTTGGAGTGTTTACTTATGAAGTTACAGGTATAGATGCGAATGGGTGTCAGAATACAGATACTATAGATATTACAGTATTGGATTTACCAACAATTACGATTAACACTCCTTCTACCGATATTTGTTTAGGTGATTCATTTACTTTAGTGGCATCAGGGGCAGATACCTATGAATGGAATCATGGTGTACTTAATGGGCAGCCTTTTATACCTACTACCCCAGGGATGCAAGAGTATCAAGTCACAGGAATTACTGCTATGGGATGTGCTAATACAGCTTCAATATTTATTACAGTACACGAAGCTCCGGAAATTAAAATTTTGGCTTCATCTCGTGAAATATGTTTAGGAGATAGTGTGACACTGAATGGACAAGGAGCAGATACGTACACTTGGGATCAAAATGTAATAGATGGGCAAGGGTTTACCCCTACTACAGTTGGAGTGCATACTTATACATTGGAAGCTACGGATGTATTTGGTTGTATCAATACCTCTAGTATTGATATTACGGTGAGAGCATTACCTAAGGTAGAAGCGACAGTAACACAAACGGCTATATGTTTAGGTGATGAGGTAGTCTTTAATGGTTTAGGAGCAGATACCTATACGTGGGATAATGGTGTGGTAGATGGAATGTCTTTTGAACCAGTTTCTCCGGGCTTGAAAACATATACTGTAACAGGGACTGATGTATTTGGTTGTGCTAATACAGCTAAGGTAGAAGTATTAGTTTATCCACTACCTGAAGTTGAGGCAAATGCTTCCACTACTGAAATATGTATAGGGGATACGATTGTCTTTACAGGAAGTGGAGCTTCTAGCTATACGTGGAGTGATGGCATCATTGATGGACAAGATTATCAGCCGGTGACCCCAGGGGTACATACTTATGAGGTAAAGGGTATAGATGTTAATGGATGTAGTAACACTAGTACCATTGAAATTACAGTACATGAACTACCCGATGTTGTTGGTAGAGCATCTTCTGAAACGGTATGTTTAGGAGAGTTTGTCAGACTGAATGGAATAGGGGCCTCATCTTATACTTGGGATCAAGGTGTAATTAATGGGGAGCCATTCAAGCCAAGTCAAATAGGTTTGAATACGTATACTGTAACAGGGGTAGATGCTTTCGGTTGTGTTAATACAGCAACTGTTACTATAGAAGTATATCCATTACCTAGTAAGCCTATTACAGAGAATATTTTAAATTATTGTTCGTTAGATATTGCAGATGGTATTGATTCACCTATAGTTATGGCATATCCTAATAATACAGATGAAACAATTATATGGTACGGTGATGTAGATGATATCGGGACAGAAAATTATATAGCTAAGGGAATACAATTTGATACTAATGAATACTATCCAGGTGCATATACGTATTATGTTACTGCAGTAGATAATACTACGCAATGTGAGAGTGCTCCAAGACGTGTTACCTTATTAATTAATCAAAGTCCTGAATTTACAACTATGGATGTATTCGGCGATACAACTTTTTATCCATTCAAAGTTTTAGATTTGAATACTTATCAGCTACAAACATTTGATAATGGAAACTCTCAGTCCTTTATTTATAAAATTTATGATGAAACCAGTCAAAGAGAAGTAGAAGTAAGTTCAGATGGTGTTTTCAAAGTTGAACGTGATGGGAAGTTTACAGCCACGGTTATTGACTCTTTGAACGGATGTATGGCAATAAATACATTTAGTTTAGAAAAGGTACAAATAGAAATTCCTAATGTATTTATGCCAGATCAAGATTCGGAAGTAAATACTTGGTATCCTGTTAATTTAAAAGCGGAAGGTCAAGATAAAAATTATGATGAATATGCAAATATTGAAGTAAAGCTATTTGATCGTTCAGGAAGATTAATTGTAGAGTATAGGGGAATAAAAGATCCTAACTCGGGAGAAGGTTGGGATGGAACATATAATGGAGAGTATTTACCTACAGGAGATTATTGGTATTACATAAAACTTAATGATAGTAAAAACCAGGAGTTTAGAGGGCATATTACATTATATAGAAAGGATTAATTATTTGAATCCTAAAAAATAGAAAAACTAGTCGTTATCTTAATAATAGCGGCTAGTTTTTTACTTAAAAATTAGGTTTGTAGCACAAGTAAGAGAAAAGTAATTCAATTGATATTAGTTACGAGCTTAAAATTCTTAAGATAGCTTTGTACTACTCTTAGTCTATTAAAAAGTACTTTTGATAAGTATTATTGAGGTAAAAAGTTTAAAGTTATTGTTTTATTGGATATTAATTTACAAATTTGCTTAAACTCAATTAAAAAATTAAAAGATGAAAAAAGAATTTTCTGTACTTCTAACATCAATTGTAGCTTTATTAGGAGTATTGTCGTCGTCGGCACAAAGTATAGAATATGGAGTTAGAGCTGGTATTAATTATAGTGAATTACAGTATGATACTGAAGAGTCTTTACTATTAGGTGGGGAAAGTTTCGATTTTAATGCAGGACGTATTGGAGCAGCATTTGGATTCTTTGCTGAAATTGATTTACCAGGAAAGTGGAGTTTTCAACCAGAAGTCCAGTATTCAGCACAAGGAGAAAAAACATCAGGAATATTAGAAGCAGCGGATGTGGTAACCTTACACGGAGATACAGCATATACAGAAGATTATTTTACAATTAATACTTTACAGTTACCATTATTGGTAAATTATGAAGTTGTACGTGATGTTAAACTATCAGTAGGACCACAAGTAGCATTATCTGTATGGGAGTGGGAACGTGAAGATGATTATCGATTTGTAAGTCTTTCTGCATTAGCGGGAGTTACTTATAATTTCACCGATAATATATCTACAAGTTTAAGAGCTTCTTATGGAATTACAGATATTTTAGATTCAGATACCGTTGCACAGAATAGTAATGCTTCTGAATTTCAATTTCAAGAAAGTGCTGTAAATCACTATGTACAGTTATCAGTAGCTTATAGCTTGTAGGTCTTATTCTATTATAAAAAGCTAAAAACCACTATACATAGTGGTTTTTTTTATAAGTTTACTTTTGTCTGTTCCTCACTAAAATTTTACATTGCGTTACCAAAATTAAGGATATGAAAATAGATTTTTCTAAAGCACCAGATAACTTAGTGCCTGCTATTATACAAGATGCCGATACGAATAATGTATTGATGTTGGGGTATATGAATCAAGAAGCTTATGATGTAACAATTACTACTAAAAAAGTTACTTTCTTTAGTAGATCAAAGCAACGTCTTTGGACTAAAGGAGAGTCTAGTGGACATTTTTTGAACTTAGTATCGATTCAGAATGATTGTGATCAGGATACTTTACTTGTTAAAGTGAATCCTGTAGGTCCAACTTGTCATACGGGTACAGATACTTGTTGGGCAGGTGATAACCCTGAGCATTTTGGGTTTATTTCTACTTTAGAGCAAGTTATATCAGACCGTATTGAGGATGCAGATACTAAAAAAAGTTACGTCGCTTCCCTATTAGAGAAAGGAATTAATAAAGTCGCTCAGAAGGTGGGTGAAGAAGCTGTAGAGGTAGTTATAGAAGCTAAAGATAATAGTGAAGAATTATTTCTAAATGAAAGTGCAGACCTTCTGTTTCACTATCTTATATTATTACAGGCTAAAGGATATAAATTGAAAGATGTTGTAGAGGTGTTAAAATCTAGGCAAAAGTAATTTTCTGACTGATTATGAGTGAAAATTTAGTGTGAATTGGACTTTTTTTTAGAATATAGTTGAAAAATAAGTGTAGTCATATGCTCATTTTTTTTCTAATTGACTAGAATAGAAAAAGAAATATGCGAAATCTTCATTCGTAAAACTTATGATAATTACGATATTCATAAAGTGACTATTTATAAATCGTATTATTCGAATTTTAGTGTAGGCTAACAGAAAATACTTGTTACATTTGTTTGTAAACTTTTATACAAAAAATGTAACATGTATACATCAAAAATTACAGGGGTAGGGAAATATGTTCCCGAAAATATAGTAACCAATGATGATCTATCAAAGGTTATGGATACTAATGATACTTGGATTCAAGAACGTACAGGGATAAAAGAGCGTAGACATATAACTAAAGAAGATGGAAACTCAACAGCGATTATGGGGGTGAAAGCCGCTAAAATAGCTATTGAAAGGGCTGGAATTGACAAGCAAGATATCGATATGATCGTATTTGCAACTTTAAGTCCTGATTACTATTTCCCAGGTTGTGGAGTGCAGGTACAAGATCTATTAGGTTTATCAACTGTACCAGCTATAGATATTCGTAATCAATGTAGTGGCTTTATATATGCTTTATCAATTGCTGACCAATACATAAAAACAGGTATGTACGAAAATGTTTTAATTATTGGAAGCGAAAACCATAGTGGAGCATTGGATATGACTACAAGAGGGCGTACTGTATCTGTAATTTTTGGTGATGGTGCAGGTGCAGTACTTTTGTCAAGGTCAGCAGAAGGAGAATCAGGAGTGTTATCAACGCATATGCATAGTGAAGGGAAACATGCAGAGGAGTTAGCATTGATAGGACCTAGTACAGCAAGATGGATTCCTGAAATTATTGAAGATGATAAAAAAGATGAAGAGGATATTAGTTATTTCCCTTATATGAATGGACAGTTTGTGTTTAAGCATGCTGTGGCACGTTTTGGAGAAGCAATTAATGAGGCATTGACATATAATAATATTACTTCTGAAAATATTGATTTATTAGTTCCGCATCAAGCCAATCTAAGAATAGCACAATTCATCCAAAAAAAGTTTAACCTTAAGGATGAACAAGTATTTAATAATATTCAGAAATATGGTAATACTACGGCTGCCTCTATACCGATAGCATTAACGGAGGCCTGGGAGCAGGGAAAAATCAAGAAAGGAGATAAAGTGCTGTTAGCAGCTTTTGGTAGTGGATTTACCTGGGCAAGTGCTTTGATCGAGTGGATTTAGTATTTTAATAAAATAAACGCAGTATTATAAAAAATAAATAATACTGCGTTATTTTTAATTTCTAATAATAAAAATACTTTTCACATTAAAAATTAACACCAATAAAAATACACA
>CAYYNF010000050.1:0-12244 GCA_964472695.1 uncultured Flavobacteriaceae bacterium | reverse complement strand
GATTACAAGGGGTGAAGATTAACGATAAGCACTTTGAGGTAGTAGTACGTCAGATGATGCGTAAGGTTCAAATTCAAGATCCAGGAGATACTATTTTCTTAGAAAATCAATTGATTCATAAAACAGACTTTATTGAAGAAAATGATAATATCTATGGAAAGAAAGTAATTGAAGATGCAGGAGATAGTGAACTTTTAAAAGAAGGACAAATCGTAACCGCACGTCAATTAAGAGATGAAAACTCTATTTTAAGAAGAGAGGATAAGAATTTAGTAGTAGCCAGAGATGCTAGTCCTGCAATTGCAACTCCAATTTTACAGGGTATTACAAGAGCTTCATTACAGACGAAGTCATTTATTTCGGCAGCATCTTTCCAAGAGACGACTAAGGTATTGAATGAAGCAGCAGTAAGTGGTAAAGAAGATAGGTTAGAAGGTCTTAAAGAAAATGTAATTGTAGGGAAGAAGATTCCGGCAGGTACAGGGATGCGTAGATATAATTCTATCGTAATATCTGAAAATGACGAATCTAAAGTGTCTGAAGGTGAGTCTTTAAATTTAAGTTAAAATGAAAGAATCTCGAGATAACCAAATGACTATAAGTATTGAAATAGATGAATTAGTCGCTGAAGGTAATTATAGTAATTTGGTCATTGTTAATCATTCTATATCGGAATTCGTACTCGATTTTGTAAATGTAATGCCAGGGAAACCTAAAAGTAAAGTGAAGAGTAGGGTTATATTAGCTCCTCAGCATGCTAAAAGACTTTTAGGGTTACTTTCTGAGAACTTAAAAAAGTACGAGGACGAGTTTGGAAAGATTCAAGATTCTGAAAAACAAGTTATACCTTTAAACTTTGGTCCAACAGGTAAAGCATAAACTATAAAAGGCTGTCTCTTTATAAAAGAGACAGCCTTTTTTTAATTCTTAATTTTATGATAAAAAGATTAATAGCCTTTATTGTTTTTTTTCTAATCTTTGAAGGCTTCTTTTTTACAGCGTTATTTAAGTATTTTAAGGTTAATAAGTATGTCTTTTTGACTGTTCTTATACTTACACTTGTATCTTATACATTTTTCCTCATTAACATTTATAATTACGATCGTTCACGTAGTCCTAGTCCTTCAATGTATTGGTCTTTTGGAGGTTTCTTATTGTTTTTTGTACCTAAGCTGATTTCGATATTTTTCTGGCTATTTAGTATACTACTTCTACATATGCCAATGTCTTTTTTAACTTCTACAAAGGCTACAAATTCCCGATTAAAATTTATTGGTTCACTTGGATTGATCGTCTCTAGTATACCATTTATGGGGATAATTTATGGTATGTTTAAGGGGAAATATAACTATAAGGTGATTCGTAAAGAATTATATTTTAGTGATTTACCAAAAGCTTTTGATGAATTTAAAATTTTGCAAATTTCTGATATTCATTCAGGTAGTTTAGAGTCATATGAACAAGTTAAGAGGGCAATTGATATGATTAATGAACAAGATTATGATTTATTTTTATTTACAGGAGATTTAGTTAACAATAAGGCAAGTGAGATGTCACCTTGGAAGGCATTATTTCGAGAAATAAAAACACCAAAGTATGGTAAGTATGCGGTTTTAGGGAATCATGATTATGGAGCTTATATTAATTGGTCAACAGAGGAAGAGAAGTTTCAAAATTTTGTAGATGTAAAAAGAACATATGCAGATATTGGCTTCAATTTATTGTTGAATGAAAATCTTAAAATTACTCGTGAAAATCAACATATACACTTGTTAGGGGTAGAAAACTGGGGGGTTAATTTTGCTCAATACGGAGATTTGAATAAAGCAACACAAGGAGTCCCTTCACGGGATTTTAAGGTACTAATGAGTCACGATCCTTCTCATTGGGAGCATGAAGTTAAAGTACATTCATCAAATGTACAACTTACCTTAAGTGGACATACTCATGGTTTGCAGTTTGGAATAGAAATTCCTGGATGGGTGAAATGGAGTCCTGTAAAATATATTTACAAACAGTGGGCTGGATTGTATACAGAGCAAAAGAGAAGTATTTATGTAAATAGAGGATTTGGGTATCACGGTTTCCCAGGAAGAGTAGGAATTTGGCCTGAAATCACAGTGCTAGATTTAAGAAGAGGATAAGATAGGAGGTTTTTTACTCATCGATTTTAAGGTTACTGAAATTATTTAAATAAAATATTTTATAAAATGTAACATTTTCGATAAACAAACGTATTATATGTATATCTATTTATAGAGAGAACACAAGTAGTAATTTAAATACATGCCATGAGACAACTTAAAATCACCAAACAGGTAACCAATAGAGAAACCGCTTCATTAGATAAATACTTACAAGAAATTGGAAAAGTAGATCTTATTACAGCTGACGAAGAGGTTGAATTGGCTCAAAAAATTAAGGCTGGTGATGAGCGTGCTTTAGATAAACTTACTAAGGCAAATCTACGTTTCGTGGTATCTGTTGCAAAACAGTACCAGAACCAAGGGCTTTCTCTTGGTGACCTTATTAACGAAGGTAACCTTGGTCTAATTAAAGCCGCACAACGTTTTGATGAAACTCGTGGTTTTAAATTTATTTCTTATGCTGTATGGTGGATTCGCCAGTCAATTCTTCAGGCTTTAGCAGAGCAGTCGCGTATTGTGCGTTTACCATTAAATAAGATAGGTTCTATTAATAAGATTAATAAAACCTATGCATTCTTGGAGCAGTCTAATGAAAGACCTCCTAGTCCAGAGGAAATAGCTAATGAGTTGGATATGACTATTAGTGATGTGAAAGAGTCTATGAAAAATTCAGGACGTCACGTATCTATGGATGCTCCTTTAGTAGAAGGTGAGGATTCTAATTTGTATGATGTATTGCGTTCAGGTGAGTCCCCAAATCCTGATCGTGATTTAATGCATGAATCATTAAAAACAGAAATTGAACGTGCTTTAGAAACTTTAACACCTCGTGAGGCAGATGTAATTCGTTTGTATTTTGGTCTTGGAGAGCAACACCCAATGACATTAGAAGAGATCGGAGAAACTTTTGATTTAACACGTGAACGTGTACGTCAGATTAAAGAAAAAGCAATAAGAAGATTAAAACACACTTCAAGGAGTAAAATCCTAAAAACATATTTAGGATAAAAATAACCTATAACATTAATGAAAGGGGAGTATCTTTTAGGATATTTCCCTTTCTAATTTCACATAATTAGGATACTTATTGTGAGTTATGAGTAAGGATTTTGGATCAAGATACTAGTTGATTTTATCGTGTATTAACACAATTCAATTGAAAAATAATTCAACCTAGGTCAAATTTTAAGAGTTGTACTTATCTGTTGAATCTAAGTTTTACAACGAATCAGCTTTTGTATTACTCTTTTGAATAAATTATTTAGCATATTTACGGAAGTTAACTAGTACACTCTAGCCCAAATTATGAATAAACAACCTCAAATTAATATTGTTGTCCCTCTCTATAACGAAGAAGCTATTTTTAAGACACTTCAAGAAAGGTTAACCAATTTGATGAATGATTCTGAGCTCCTTATAAGTGTGATTATGATAGATGACGGAAGTCACGATAATACACCAGCACTTATAGAGGAATTATCTTTGAATGACTCTCGTTTTTCAGGTATCTTTTTATCTAGAAACTTTGGACATCAACTGGCTTTATCCGCAGGATTATCTGTAGTTAATGCTAGTGAAGGTGTTTTTATCATTGACGGGGACCTACAAGATCCTCCTGAACTATTGAATAATTTTTATAAATACTTAAAAGAGGGGTATGACGTAGTGTATGCTATCCGAGAAAAACGAAAAGAATCCTTTTTACTAAAATTTGCATATAGTAGCTTCTATAAAATACTACATAAGATTTCTTATATTAACATCCCTATAGATTCTGGGGACTTTTCTTTAATAAGTCGTAGAGTAGCAGATAGAATTGTGAATATGCGAGAAGAAAGTAGGTTTATTAGAGGAATGCGTACTTGGGTAGGATACAAACAAATTGGGGTACCCTATGAACGACAAAAACGCTATGCAGGAGATTCTAAATATTCTCTCACTCAATTAATAAAATTAGCCTTTAACGGAATTTTTAACTTTAGTGAATTTCCTATACGGCTCATTTTCGTGTTAGGTGTTATTACTACTAGTATTAGTTTATTATATATACTCTACGCATTAATAAAAATGATATTTACTAATACAGTACCTGAGGGGTTTATTGGTATTATTTGCACAATAACTCTTTTTGGAGGTATTCAGTTATTATCAATTGGTATCATTGGAGAATATATAATAAGAATATTCTTCCAAGTGAAAGATAGACCTTTGTTTATTATCGAAAAGCAGATAAAAAATGGAGAAATTATATTATAAAGAATATTATACCCTTGAACGAAAGCATTGGTGGTTTAAAGCTCGTTTAAAAATCTTAGAAATACTTATACAACAACTAACGATTAACTTTGAAAACCTTCCTAAAATACTTAATGCTGGTGCTGGAACAGGAGCTACTTCTAGTATGTTAAAAAAGCATGGAACTGTTACCTCCTTAGAATACGACAAAGACTGCTCTCTATTCTTAGAAGAAATTCTAAACGAAAAAGTATTAAATGCCTCCTTAACAGATCTTCCTTTAGATAACGATAGTTTCGACATCATATGTGCTTTCGATGTTATTGAACATATTAAAGAAGACAGAACTGCTATACAAGAAATAAACCGTACACTTAAAGAAAATGGATATGTGTTTATAACTGTTCCTGCCTTTAAAATTCTTTGGGGTAAACATGATGAGGTTAACCACCATTTCAGAAGATATCGACTGAAAGAAGTTAAAAAGTTACTGAGTGAAGAAGGTTTTAAAATTAAATATAGTTCTTACTTCAATTTTCTTCTTTTCATTCCAATATTACTAATCCGTATTTTATCGAAAGTTATACCTAAGAAACCCTTAGATAATGGTACAGGATCCGATTTCGAAAAATTCAACTACAATTTCCTAAATGATTTTTTATATTATCTTTTTGTTGCTGAAAAGTCTCTTTTAAAACGAAAAGTGCAACTTCCCTTTGGAGTTTCTGCATTAGTCATCGCTCAAAAAAACTACACTTAATACTTACCTGATAAATTCATTATGCCAATTGGCATTAGATAGACAACAATAAACTTTATACCATAATTTTAATGGAAGTTATACATCAATTCATATCCAATAACACAATATACTTTGATTACTTATGTTTAATGTTTTTAATACTAAGTATCACCAATTTTGGTTTATTTTCAAATACACCTAAACTATCTAAATACGACAATCATATCGGACATAGATATACCTATTTTTTTTTAATATTTACTACACTATTATTGAATAGACTACACTCTTTATTTATTGATGTTGAATTTAATGTTGACGAAAGTCAATTTATTGTAGCAGCAAATACACTACTAAAAAAAGGAGGAATGTGGAAATATGTAGATGTTACTACCTCTGGTCCTCTGAATGTCTATCCCATAGTATTTTTGGGATATCTAGGTATAAAAATCAATTACTTCACCACAAGAATATTAGCACTAATACTTCTTTATGGTTCTATAATTTGCTTTTTCAATACATTGAAAAACTTTTATAATGAGTACGTTGCTCGATTAGGAATATTAACCATATTATTCACTTTTTTTGTAAAATGTATCGATGTAAATTTCATTCACTATAACTCTGAGTATATATCCGTACTACTTCTAAACTTGGCAACATGGGGAATCTCTATAATTTGGAAAGAAAAAAACTCTTTAGGAGCACTATTCCTAACAGGACTGATGTTAGGTTCACTACCCTTCGCTAAATTACAATCTGTACCTATAGGAGTTGGACTTAGTATTGTAACACTCTATATACTTTATAAACAAAAAAAAACAATTTCAAACTACCTAACTTTTATAATAGGAGGACTGAGTACGGCTATATTTTTTATTGGGTACATAGCATATTATAATGCATTTTCTGAGTTTTGGCAATTCTACATACTTAGTAATTTAAACTATGCTAGTAGTAACTCCTACGATCAAAATCGAGGTATAATAGAAACAATATTGATATGGGTTTTGAATCTAATATATACAGATCAATCTTTCTTATTAATACCTTGTATTATTCTAATAGCTCTCACTTTTATTTTCAAAAATAAAGGTTACAATTCTGTTAACTCATTCAGAAAAGTACTAAAATATGATACAATTAGTCTATTAAGCACCGTTTATATCCTATTCTCTACCTACAGTATACTTAAATCAAAATGCATTTTCACACACTATCTTGTCTTTCTACCTTTTCCTTTATGCTTCTCTACAATATCAATATTACGTAGATGTACTGACCTTAAAAATGGTTTTAATCTATTACCTAAACTAAAAAATATAAAGAAAAAATATATAATTAGTGGAGGAATAATACTTATGTGTGGTGTATTATTAATACCAATTATCAACCCTTTTAAATCAATAAAATTATATCCATTTTATGTTGGAACTCCGTCCAGAGCAAAAACTATTTCAATTATAAAAAAACACCTTAAAAACACAGATGATCTTGCTATTTGGGGCTATGAACTTAATATCCAAATGCAAAGTAATACTCTAATGGCAACACCTCAACCCCATAATTACCACATGCTAACGAACTCTATTGATAAAGGGGTAGAAAAATACCAATATGAAAATTATTTATATCATTTAAAACGAAATAAACCTATGGTTTTTGTTGACTTTGATCGCATAAATAATGATATTCTATCCAAATCCTTTGAACACTTCGAAAAGCTACGAGAAATTATTTTAAACGATTACCACCTTGTATATACCGTTAAAGACAACTACTTACATAGAGAAACATTAATACGTGTATATCAATTAAATGAGGATTCTGCTGTAGATCAATTGTAGATTTAATACTTATAATTGATATGAATATAAACTATCAAAATACGATCATGAATGTAATACAAAAATTTATAATCAATAATTTAGCTTTATTTGAAACTATCAGCTTTACTTTTTTAGTATTGACAATTGTTTACTCAATTTTTACCCCTTACAAAAAAAGTGATCTAAACAAACTAAACTATAATATAATATACCTAATACTTGTATGTATAACTCTATTTTCAAGTAGAATATATACATTTTTGACAGATGTTGAATTTAACGTAGATGAAAGTCAATATATGGTATCAGCACTAACAATAAAGGAAAAATCAATATTCTGGAAATATCTAGATACAACAACTGCTGGTCCATTAAATATATATTCTATACTGTCTATTAGTTGGTTAGGCTTTGATATTAATTATATTTCGATACGCATACTAGGTTTCTGTATATTATCATTATCAATCATTAGCTTTTTCTATGCTTTAAAGAACTTTTATAACGAATATATTTCAAGAATTGGAATACTCAGTGTACTACTTGGATTTTACGGAACCTGTACAAGTACTTACCTCACACACTATAGCTCTGAATATGTATCTGTACTATTAATTAACTTAGCTGTCTTAGGAATTTCAATCATTTGGAAAGGAAGAAGATTTAAAGGAATTGTATTCTTAACAGGATTAGCTTTAGGAAGTCTAGCTTTTTCGAAGTTACAATCCGTTCCTATCGGACTAGCCCTAGCAATCAGCTGTATAGCTCTATTTATAAAGCAAAAGCAACATTTATCTACTTATATAACATTTATTATAGGAGGCTTAACTATTCCTATATACTTTGCTACATATATAATATACTATGATGTATTTCCTGAATTCTACAATTTTTACATCCTAAGCAATATAGAATACAGTGTGAATAATGCATTTATCTTAAAGGGAATACAAAAATATATTTACTGGTTTCTGCATCTTTTTCTTTACCCCCAAAACTTTCTGATTATTCCATTCTGTTTAATGAGCCTTATATGCTTTATATTGAAAATATTCTTCACAGATCAGAAATACAAATCTGATGCAATTATTGCATTATTAAGCTACACATACCTTATAAGTAGTTTATATGCCATGATTAAGCCTGGTACACTTTTTTTACATTATCTTATGTTTTTACCTTTTCCGTTGTGTTTTTTCTCACTATATATTATGAATCGATATAAGTCACTTCATAATATCGAGAAATTACTGAAAAAACAAAAGACAACAGGAAAGATCACAAATAAGATAGTAATTAGCTTAATAGGTGTGGTAGGAATCTTTTGTTTAAGTTACTATAACCCGTATGAGAAGGTAAAATTAGCACACTTAACATTTAACAATCCTAAAATAAATGAAGTAGCACAGTTCATAGAAAAGCATTTAGGTGATTCAAAAGAAATAGTTATATGGGGTTATGCTCCTAGTATTTATCTTCGATCTGAAACTATAATGGGAACACCGCATCCTCATAATTATAATATCATAGTCAGAGATAAGTCAAAAGGTGTTGGAAAATATTATTATGAAAATTTTATAGAACACTTAAAAAAAAGGAAACCTATACTATTTATCGATTTATATGAGGAGGAAGGGTTTATGCCTTCAAAAGCTACTTCACATTACAAAGAACTTAGTGAAATTTTAGAAAAAGAGTATAAGTTGATTGGTCAATTTAATGAAGATAAATATAAAATATACAAGCTGATGGATTAGATAATAAAGTTGTATTATTTAACTAGAAATTACATTACTTCTAATGCTAATAAAGTAGAGCACCATACAATCACAGATGAGAAAAAAATACCAATACAGTTTGCCCAAAATGCCTTTTTTCGTTCTACTTTTAGAATAAATGTGGCTATAGTACCTGCGTAAACCCCTGTTCCTGGAACAGGTAGCATAACAAAAAACATAAGTCCCCAAAAACCATATTTTTCAACTTTATCTTTAGTTCCTCTCTTAGCCTTTTGTGCTATTTGTATAGCATACTTTCTGTATAACCTCCATTTGAATAATTGTTTATTTACTTTTTCAAGAAAAAACAGCATCAACGGAAATGCAAATACATTGGCGATAAAACAGACGATAAATACAAGATATATATTGGCATCTTGTGAAATTCCATAAGGTATTCCAACTTTGGCTTCTCCAAAAGGGGAAACACTCCACATCGCCGATATAAAGAGATCTTTAAACATAAGTATGTAAAATTAAACATTTATTTTAGTTAAATCAAAATGATTAATTATATAAATAAAAAATATTTTTTCGATGGTAAATATGTCTAGTGATAGTGAACTGATTTCCGTTCAGTAGAATTATAATACACAATGAGTTTAGGGATAAAACATGTGTACTTATAAAAAAATGGCATAACCCCGGTTCAAAAATATATAATTCTAAATTCAATACGTGTACTCATTACTTTCTTCTATTTTAACAGGAGCCCTAACAGGCTATATGACTAATGACATTGCGATTCAACTTCTATTCGATAGGATTAATGTGCTAGGCAAACAGATTGGTGGTTTTATTATAAAAGACAGACAGAAATTTGAAAAAGCTGTTGCCAAAATGATGTACGAAGAAATTTTAAACACAGAAACACTTCGTGAGATACTTAATAATGAAAATACATACAACCTTATTTATAAATTCTTAAAAGAACTAATAGATGAACAAATAGTAAATAACATAGATGATAAGTGTATAGGGAATATACCTGGTTTTGAGCGATTCGTAGAGAGTTTACAGATGAATGCCTCAAAAGTAACTGAATACTCAGAAATTATAGATTTAAGAAATTTATTAGAAAAAATTAATACTTCTGAATTCCTTAGCGAAGAACAGTTTCAACATATAGTAAGTAAAATCAATATTCTAATTAATGAAACTGATTTCATAAAAAGTATTCAAAAAAACATAGCTTACCATATAGCACAAAAAAACTTTACTGACTTTTTCTCTGAAAAATTAATAGACAATCTATTTGATGGTCTTATAAAAAAACTTTCACCACTAATACAAGATGATGCTTTACATGATACTATCATAAGGAATAGTAAATACTCTATCTATACGCTAGTAGAAGAAAGCTTTATAAAATATTTAAAACTAATTAAAGACAATACATTACTAGAAATATTAGGTGAAGAACGACTCAAAAAACTAGTAACAATTACTCAAGATTACATGGGTCAACTATTTAAAAATAAGTGTGTTGTAAAACATTTGGAATGCTTGATATTTGAATTGGCTAATGAACTACAAAAAAATAAAACGCCTATAAGATCACTAATAGGGCCTAATATAATAGATGAATGTAAAAAAACGATATACAGCTTACTTCCACTATTACTAACGACACTTCGGGAATTCATAGAGACCACATCAGATAATATCACTGGTTTTGTACATAAAAAAATTGAACAAGCTATAAAGCAATCAGGTAGTTCTGTAACTAAAATTGATACTATTGCCGATAAAGTATATAAATCTTTTCAAGAGTATGATTTTATAGCAATTCTTGAAAAAGCTATTGATAATCCATCTAATAGTGATGAGCTCTATAACTTTTTATGTAGTACTCTCGATGATTTTTTAACAAAAGAAAGCCTTTCAACACTGCTTAAAAAAATTGACAAATCACAATTTCAAAAGAAACTACTCCCTTTTACACAATTATCTAATGAAACTATCTACAATTTTTTTGCTTCACAAAAACTAGATGATATATTAAAACATATAGATTTAAAAAAACTAATAGATAAGTGTTATCAATACCTAAATACATCTGACCTCAAAAAGACTTATCTGCTTCCTTTTATTGAAAAGAAATTACAGACTACTAAAGAAATAAAATTAGAACATTTAGGTATAACTAATTATATTGAAAGTGACTCTTTATATAGTTTGATATCAACAGAAATACAATCTCCAACAGCACAAATAAAATGGAATACACTACTGTACAAATGGGCACAAGGAAAATCGATAAATGAATTAGTTACTACTTTTGAGTCCTCGGTCACAAATGAAACTTACCAAAATATAAGTGAGTACATCGGTAAACAGAATATCGGTAGACTCATTAAAAAACTAAACGATAAACCACAACTAGAACGACTAACTAGTAGTCTTATTTCATGGTTATCAAAAGATTTAGATCAAATCACGAAAAAACACTTAGAAAAATGGCTTAAGAAACAACTCTCTGATATTTCGAATGAAGATCTAAAAGGTCAGATACAAAGTATTATGGGAAGTGAATTAAAGGTGATTAACCTTTTAGGAATGATATTGGGGGGAGTTGTATCTCCTATAAGTGCTACACTTATTAACACAACATCTAATGCTATAGGTTATATAGTATACCCTTTAAGTTATGGAGTAATTGGATGGACTACTAATGTATTAGCTATATATGCTTTATTTCAACCTTATCAGAAAAAACTAGGTGTCTGGCAAGGAGTTGTGCCTAAAAACAAGAAACGTTTTGCTCATAGTTTTGGAAACTATGTACAAGATGTTATTACTAACAAAGAGCGTTTAAATCAGCAGTTTAATAATCAAAAAGAAGAGGTTTATAAAGATATTGATAACAGAATAAAAGCTGATAATTACACTATTATTCACCAAAAGATAGAATTGCATCAGGATAATATTTCAGAATACATTTATGAATTTATCCAAAAAAAACTAAGCAAAGATGGAGCTTTTGGTAAACATATAACAAAAATATACGCAACAAAAAGTATTAGCACTTATACTGACTCGGCAAAGATAAAGCAACTTTTCATAAAAAAGTTCAACTCATCACTAACAGAAGGATGTACGCATCAACTTCTATTAAAATCTAAGAACACTTATTTATCTGATATACTAAATAAAGAAACTAATAAGTACATCATTACTAGTAAGGTAACAAAAATAATAAACTCAAAACTAACAGAGACAAAACTATCCGAGATACTGGCGACATATAGTCACAGACTATTCTCAAAAGAATCTGAAACCCATTTGATTAAACTAGTTTCCTCTAAAGGATCACATCGTGACTCTTTAGGTGAGCTAAGTACAACTATAAGAAAACAATTTACTAATGAAGTATTTATCAAAAAATGCATCACACTTATTACAAATGAAGTAAACGATAAAAAAACAGTAAAAAATCTATTCAGCGGTATACTACATAAATGGATTATAAAAGAGATCGCTCCACAAAAAATGTCCGAATTTCCTCAGCAA
>CAYYNF010000049.1:6745-12673 GCA_964472695.1 uncultured Flavobacteriaceae bacterium | reverse complement strand
GAAATAATTTTTGCAAACTATTCATTTCAGATTTCAATATAAATATCTTCTCTCCTATAATAATCTCATCACTACCATCTGCCAATGACTGAAGGGATTGAGTAGGTCTAAAATCAGGAGTATCTTCTTTGAGTGATGTAATGATATCTAATGCTATATTATTAAGAGCTTTATGAAAAGTATAATTTGTCAAATTTTGAAATTCCCCTTTTAATACCTGTCGGATTGAAGATAAATCTATATTGCGACCCTCAACTATTTTTTCTAATTCACGATCAGGTACAAAATCAGGATCATACTTTTTATATGAATCAATTATATATTTAGCAATGGCTCTTATAAGATTATGACGCTCCTTAAAAGATGGAGTGTATACTTTATCTATAGCCGATAGTTCTAAAGAAGTATCTTTCAACTTTAGTTCAAGATCAGCTAACTTAGTAAGAATCTCTTTTGATAAATCCTCATCAGAATATTCTAGTTTTTTAGCTTTGCGTGATAATAATTTTATTTTGTCTAATAAAAAAGTACATATAGATTTTTGAGATCTTAAACTACCAGCTTTAGAAGCAAATTGTTCTTTTGCATTCCTCAATTTTCTTGTATCTGTTTCAAGACTTTCAGCAATAGCTATAAGTTCATCAAATAAAGGTTCAAAAAAAGGTACAACAACGGTTGCAACTTTACTTCTTTCTTGCTCTGCTAAAGATTGTTGATTTCTTGTTTCTTGTAGCATTTGCTCTTGCACTTTTCCCTCCTCTTGAGAAAATCCTTCAGTAGATTGTATACCCATTCTTTTTTTTCAGTAAAACTACCTTCCTTTCTTTAACAAAAAAACTACATAATACCCAAACTATGTATACTGCGACCTCTTTTAAACCAAACAACTATAATAATCAGTAAGCTTCAACTGGACATACCTTTTTAGACTATTATACCAATTATATTATTTACACAAAACAGCAAAAAAAAGAAGTACTGTTAAGTACTTCTTTTTCTGAATCTATTTGATAAAAAATTAAGAAATAAACAATGGTCTATGCGACATCATTTCATTTACTTCTTTCCCTATTTCTTTTAGCTTTGCTTCATCGTTAATATTTTCAACAACACGATCAATTAAATCAACTACTTTCACAAAGTCTTCTTCCTTTAAACCTCTAGTAGTTGCAGCTGATGTACCAATTCTAATTCCTGAAGTTACAAATGGAGATTCAGTATCAAAAGGCACCATGTTTTTATTTACTGTAATATCTGCTACTCCTAAAGCTTCTTCCGTTTGCTTACCAGTAACTCCTTTACTACGTAAATCAATTAACATCATGTGGTTGTCTGTACCATTAGAAATTACTTTGTAACCTCTTTTCACAAACTCTTCTGCTGCTACTGCTGCATTTTTCTTTACCTGTACACAATATTCTTTAAAAGCTGGTGTCAATGCCTCTCCAAAAGCAATAGCCTTACCAGCAATCACGTGCTCCAATGGCCCTCCTTGATTTCCTGGGAATACCGCACTGTCTAACATTGAAGACATCTTACGTAACTTTCCGCTTTTTAAAGTTACTCCTAGTGGATTGTCAAAATCTTTTCCTACTAAAATCATTCCTCCACGTGGTCCACGTAAAGTCTTGTGCGTTGTAGTGGTTACAATATGACAGTGTTCTACTGGACTTTGTAACAAACCTGCTGCTACTAACCCTGCTGGGTGTGCCATATCAGCTAATAAAACAGCACCTACACTATCAGCTATTTCACGGAAACGCTTATAATCAATTTCTCTTGAATAAGCAGAAGCTCCGGCGATGATTAATTTTGGTTGCTCTTTTTCAGCGATTTCCTGAATTTTATCATAATCTAACAAACCTGTTTCCTCTTCCACTCCATAAAAAGAAGGATTATACAACTTTCCTGAAAAATTCACTGGAGAACCATGTGTAAGGTGACCTCCGTGTGATAAGTCAAAACCTAAGATTTTGTCCCCTGGCTTAATTGTAGCTGCAAAAACTGCCGTATTTGCCTGAGATCCTGAATGTGGCTGCACATTTACATATTCAGCTCCAAAAAGCTCTTTTGCTCTATCAATAGCAATTTGCTCCACAACATCTACTACCTGACACCCACCGTAGTAACGCTTCCCTGGGTATCCTTCAGCATATTTGTTAGTCAATACAGATCCTTGTGCTTCCATTACTTGGTCACTTACAAAGTTCTCTGATGCTATTAATTCTAATCCGTTAACTTGGCGTTGCTTTTCTTGCTCGATCAAGTCGAAAATCTTTTGGTCGCGTAACATTAAATTGGTTTTAAATAAATTTGAAGCAAAAATAAGCATTAGCCCTAAATTCCTAAACTAAACTATTCTAAAAAAATGGAAAATGTTGAGTAAATCGACCATAGATCTTTTAGCTAACACTTTTAGTGTAACCCAAAAACCTAATCATTTTAAACACAGGTACACTTTTTTGGCTCAACTGGAAGCGTTTCATGAAGAACCTTCGAAAAACACGAAAAACGCAACATGGGGTAAAGTCTTAACTCCTTTGATAAGCTCCCCTGAAACTACAACGTATATTCTTAAGCGATTTAGGGTAGTTTTATTTTCTTTATACACTACAGTACCGTAATTTTGCAAATATGCGTATAGATATCATCACCGTCGTTCCCGATTTATTAAAGAGTCCCTTTGAAGCTTCTATTATGAAACGTTCTATTGAAAAGAGCTTAGTTGAAGTACACTTTCACAACCTACGTGATTATGTGTCCGATAACTACCGACAAATCGATGATTATCAATTTGGTGGTGGTGCAGGTATGGTTATGATGATCGAACCTATTGATAAGTGTATTACCCAGCTCAAGAGCGAACGTAACTACGATGAAATCATTTATATGACTCCTGACGGGGAAACTCTTAACCAAGGAATGGCAAACCAGCTATCACTTCAGGGAAACCTCATTATACTTTGTGGCCACTATAAAGGTGTAGACCAACGTGTACGTGACCACTTCATTACCAAAGAAATCTCTGTTGGTGACTATGTGCTTTCGGGTGGTGAACTTGGTGCTCTTATCCTTTGTGATGCTGTAATTCGCCTAATACCAGGGGTACTCGGAAATGAAACAAGTGCTTTAACTGATTCGTTTCAAGACAATTTATTAGCTCCCCCTATTTACACACGTCCATCAAACTATAAAGGCTGGGAAGTACCCGAGGTATTGACTTCTGGTAATTTCCCCAAAATCGAAGCTTGGCGTGAGGAACAGGCTTATGAACGTACAAAAGAACGTCGCCCTGATTTACTTGATAATGAGAATTAAAAACCATTAATTACACCAACTAAAAAAGCACATTGTGATGAAGTATCTTTTATGCCTTGAAACCAGTACTACGAACTGCTCTGTAGCACTGAGTAAAGAAAACCAGATGATCGCTATAAAAGAAGTGAGCGATAAAGGCTATTCTCATGCTGAAAAGTTACATATTTTTATCGATGAAATCCTTAAAGAAAATAAGGTCTCAGCCAAAGATATCGTTGCAATTGTAATAAGTAAAGGACCTGGCTCCTATACAGGATTACGCATCGGAGTTTCTGCAGCAAAAGGACTATGCTATGCATGGGGAATTCCGTTAATAGCTGTGAATACACTGGAAAGTCTGGCACACCAAATTAAGGTAACTAATAATAACCTAATAGTGCCTATGCTAGATGCTCGACGCATGGAAGTATACACCAGTATTATAAACGAAAACTACGAAACGGTATCTGCTACAGAAGCTTTAATTTTAGACGAAAATAGTTATACGGAACACCTTGAGAAACAAACCTGTTACTTTATAGGAGATGGTACTCATAAATTTCAAGAGATATGCACGCACAGAAATGCGAAATTTGTTACAGACAAACAACCTTCGGCAAAAGAACTTTGTGTAATTGGCTGGGAAAAGTTTACGAATAATGAAACTGAGAATGTAGCTTATTTTGAACCTTACTACCTAAAAGATTTCGTGGTACAAGGGAAGAAAAAAGCGAACTAATCATTCACACCTAGTATTTCCTTTCGAATAGCTTCTCTCTTTACTTTTTGAGTGGCCGTTTCTATAAAGCTAGGCGTTGTATAAATACGCTTAGGAACTTCATATTTCGATAATGAAGGAAGTTCTTTTATCTCTAAAAGCAGCGATTCCTTACCTTTAGAACTCAAAGCATTCGTTTCTATAATAAGAATAAGTTTATTTCCTAATAGCACATCTTGTTGATAACTCACAAAGAAACGTGACTGAATTGTAGAAGCTAATTTACGCTCTATCTGCTCTGGAAATAGCTTTATACCTCCACTGTTTATCACATTATCAAAACGTCCTTTCCACTCAAAGGAACTAACACTCTTTAAATCTACAATATCATTTGTCTGTAATACCTCGTCACACAACTTTGGTGCAGTAATCCTAAGACAACTCCTGTCATCAACACCAATACGAATGTGTGGAAGTATTTCAAAATAAGAAATATCCCCCTCATTATGGTTCAATTTACGTACAGCAATATGACTAACAGTCTCTGTCATGCCATAAGTCTCGAAAACTAGAGTTTCTTTTGATGGTAATTGCTTTATTAAACTTTGAGACACCTGCCCTCCTCCGACAATAATCTTTTTAACACGGAATAGCTCTTGTAAAGAGTTTTGTAATTGTAATGGCACCATAGCCACAAAACTATACATAGCATCAGTACCCTTTAAAGGACTAGCTGTAGGAGCCACCCAATGCAAATCCCAACCCAAAACCATAGCACGTACTAGCATCATTTTTCCTGCAATATAATTTGACGAAAGACACAGTAAAGCCTTGGTAGAAGTACTGAGTTTAAAAAAATGCCCTGTAGCCAAAGCACTTTCGTACATCTGTGATTTTTGAATACTTATCTGTTTAGGCACACCTGTAGAGCCTGAAGTGGTAACTTGTATATCTTGTTTAGGTGATAACCAATCCAAAATAAAATTACCGATATCACTTAAGTAAGTAGTCGTATCTTGTGATAAGGTATAAGCATAAACTTTTAACCTTTTATAATCATAAGACACACCAAACACCCTAAAGGATGGGTGTAAACACTGTTGAGAAAACACTTCACTTTGTTCCATAATACACTAAAACCAATAACCTAACATAAATTACACCAATTGAAAAATATTATGACGCATATAATTAGTATTACGGATACAACTCCGTACCAATATGCTATGTATTTTATGATATAATAGGATTTATAAATAAATACTTCATACAAAAGATCAAGTGTACCCCTAGCTACACTTGATCTTTTCCAATATCATTTTTATACAAAGTATACTATCTAACTCGGCGAAGAACCTCCACCTCTCCTCCTAGAGGGACTAAGCTTAGGACTAGCTGAACTAGCTGATCTTCGTAACGTCTCTTGTTGTCGTCTTCTAGAAGCTTCACTAGGAGTAGCTAAAGGTCTATCAAACCTAGCAAACTGAACAGATTGTGATTCTGATGGAGCTTGTCGTGATGCCTGCTCCTGTCTTACCGCAGTACGTCGTGTTAGTTGCCTTCTAGTAGTAGATCGTAGCGTTATCCCTTCAGGTCGTACTTCTGGTGAAGCTTGTTGTGGTGTCCCCTGCTCTCTTGTTCTAGCACGTTGTGCTGGTGGCATCCATGGTTCAATAGGTGGTACCGATGACTTAGCTCCTTCAGGTCGTACTGATGGTGCTGGTATTCTTGATAGAACAGGTGGTGGTACTAGTGTAACCTCCGTTGCCGATGGCACAGCCTCTACCGATCGTGCTGGTGAACTTGGTGTAGACTCCGTTCTTGATGGCACAGCCTCTACCGATCGTGCTGGTGAACTTGGTGTAGACTCCGTTCTCGATGGCACAGCCTCTACCGATCGTGCTGGTGAACTT
>CAYYNF010000049.1:0-6645 GCA_964472695.1 uncultured Flavobacteriaceae bacterium | reverse complement strand
TACCGATCGTGCTGGTGAACCTGGTGTAGACTCTGTTTTCGATGGCACAGTCTCTGCTGGTCGTACTGATGGTGCTGGTTCACTCCTCTGAGCTCTCAGTTCACCTATTCGACTTTCAATTTTCTGTTGAACTTCATGACCTCGTTCAGCACGGAACATAGATCTATTATAACGATGTGCTAAACCAGGTTGTTCTTTACATAATTCTGATAAAAAAGCTTCTCTGGACGCCAAGAAGGTTTCTCCAGATCCAAAAAACATCTGAGCACCTTGAGTCGCCGCTTTTCCTCCCGATAACAACCAAGCATCCGGAATAACAACACGCTCTTGCAATCTTTTATCAAAATCCTCCATTTTTGCACTAAGAAGCTGAATGCCCTCAATTTTCGTCAGATTTTTTTGTTCAACTTCTTCACGTGCTTCTTGACAAAGGTCTTTATAAATTTCGACTGCGATTGAAGCTACTTCCTCAACCATCCTTTCCCTGAGAGTTAAAGTGCTATCTACCTCTGCTGTTGGTTCTTCTGTAACCGTCTTAGGTAGTTTTGGTATCTCCCCCTTCCCTAACAGATAATAGTTTTCAGCTGCTTCAACCATACTATTAAGATCACCACCTCCATTTTGTTTAAACAGATTAGCTACTTCATTCAAAAACAGAAAAAGCTTAAATCTTTTTGTTTCATTTATATCTTTGTTTTTCAATACACTTTCTAACAACTCTGGCTCCGATGATATTCGATATGCTTTAGGAATATAATACCCTTCTACATTATCCAATGTCTTATCTAGATCACTTAAAGAAATCCCTGACTTCAACATATCAACCTGATATCCAATAGCCTGTTGAAAATCTGACACGTTTAATTCTTTTTCAGTTACTAAGGCAGCTTCTTCTTCTGATAATTCAGGATGTGACATTTGAGTTTTAGTCTGTTTCTCAGATTTTTGAACCTCTTTAACCCCTTTTTTCTTTTCTTTTACTTTTTTTAGATATTCAGTCCTGAGTTCCTCTTGTCCTGTACCCAAAATAAGTTCTTTAGGGACTAAATCTGTAGCAATAGATACATCATAATTTTCATGAATAAATGTATCTACCATATTTTTTATTTCTTCGTCAGTTTTACCAGAATGCTCTGGATCTGCCTTATATTTCTTTAATAAATGTTGTTGTAATGAATAAAGACGCTCAAAGTTGAGTGTTGGTTTTCTTAGTCTTGCTTTTTTCTTTTTTACTAAGTCCTGAAATTGACGAGGAGTTAATGTCCCTTGCTCTCGAACAGGGTAAAGAGGTTCTGACTCTGGTCCTTGAAAAAAGGTATCATCTAAAAATAGTGCTTCTCTATGTTTCTCTCTGTGCCTAAGTTCTTTTAAATAAGTATCTCTAACCTCAGGTTCTCTTAAATCCTCAGAACTCTTATAATATCCTGCTTTCTTTCCTGCTTCTATTGCATCTTTAAGTAAGTTCGCTTCTTTATCTTTATGAACATCAAAACCTCTACTTAAAACAACATCCTCTAAGGTTTGCTTCCCTTGCATAATTTTGTCAAATTCTTGTTTTGAAATATTCCCCTTCACATACTCTATATGCACCGGCAATATCAAGAATGTATCTGAGTCATTAAGGATTTCTAGAATATCCTCTGAATGCAAACCTTCTTTTTGATAGAACCCTAGAAGAGCTTCAAACTCTTCTCCTGATAAAATCCAGGATGGATTTGTTTCTTTGGATTCTCCATCTGATCCTGCTGTTGGATCATACCTATCCATAAATGATGGAGCTTGAAAATGCTCTTTTTCTAAACCATATTGAAATGCTTCTCTATGCTTATTGTCTCTCTGAGAACTTACCATCCTTCTCCTTGTCCCCCTTTTTTCAACTAAGTCTGTTTTTTGTTTTGTCTTAGCGGCTATATACGCCTCTCCACGTTCATCTCTACCTGCACGACGTCGAAGGTATCTTCCCTCGAAATAAAGTGTAGTAGCCGCAACTGCACCTAACACTCCCACTCCGATTAAACTAATGGGATTTGCTGCTAAAACCGCTCCAACTGATATAAGGATAGCAATACGTAGCATCCTCATTTTACTAAAGTTTTTTCTATTCCACCAAATAGAACTCATTAAATTAAGTGGAGTATCGGCTACGAACGAATTGTGATGTTTTGTAAGATCTCCTAGTCCTAAATCTTGTGAGTGGTTTTTAAATGCTTTTCTAAAGGTGTTATTAATTCTTGTTGATGAACGATTAGCTGACCACATACCTAGTCTCACAAAACCATCACGTAACACCGGTGGCAAAAGACCTAAAGTAATGGCTGCCACCCCTAATCCGGTATCCTTAACCATTGCAAAAAGTCTAGAAGGCGTAGGAACCCACCAAGGAGTATCTTCATCTAAAGGCCCTTCACCATCACGATAACCTTTTACTTTTTCTTTTGAAAGCTGTGGGTTAAAGAACCTATTTTGCATGTCAATATACTGCTTCTTTTGTTGCTCTGTTGCCCTAGGAATAAAATGATCGTTGGATATATCTTCTGGTTCCATGAATAGTTATTTTTTAAGTTATTGGAATCACACTATGTTCATACGGTTTTCTAAATTGAGAATTTCGTATATAGCTACTTCTACACTAATGTAATACCAATTAAAAGTTATTATATGACGATTGAGTTAGCATTATTACAATGACTAAGTCTAGCAATTTACGAACTAATTTTGTTACAATAGATCTCTGCTTGATTAAACTCAGTAAATTAGCACCAAAATTAAGTAAACTAAAAGTATACTATATTAAAAATCAAGCAAAAAAATTATTTACTATCAAAACGATAGCAATAAAAACTAAATATGATTATAGGTATGCCAATTGAATTATTGTATACAACGATTCAATTGGCACATAATACATTACCTAGATCATAGTATCTAACGACGTTGTTGTCTCCCTCCGGTAGGTATAGTAGTACCAATAACTTTAGTCTTACCAGTAGTAGGAGCTTTACCATTACGAACATCTTGCTTAACGGAAGCTACAGCAGCAGCCTGAAAAGCAACCTCTTGCTCTTTGGTTAGTCGATTAGCAGCTCCCCCTTGTATTTCGGCACTATAACTAACTGACTCTCCATCTTGAGCACTTAACCTATCCACATCAACACCAACAACATAAGGTGTAATAATACGCCTATCTAAACCGAGTTCTTTTATAGCTTCTTTTTGTTCTTGAGTAGCTTGTACTGGAGTTACACTTGGAGCACCTTCTATATCTACTTTTTCAGATTTTGCCTCCATTCTTACTCTTACGTATTTTTGTTTATTAATTTCTTCTCCCCCTATAGCTTTTACAGCTTCAAGCCCTTCTCCTTTGATTATTAATACTTCTCTCTGTATACGATCAAGCTCATAAGTCGCTCCTAAGGTTGCTATAATGTCATCAGATGAAATTCCTCTTTTCTTCATATAATCTCTGGCAACAATCACCTCCTCATTACTCATGGGGCGCTTATTACTTTTTAATTGTTCTTTTGTAAATAGATTTTTAATACCTAATTCTGCTGCCACTTGTTGCTTTCTTTGTTTCCAAAGAATACGACTAGTTGCTGTAACTGCCAATTTCTTTGCTCTGGCACGTACTCTAGAATGTGTAATCATAATACGTGTAGCGATTGTTGCTGCAAACAAGAGTGATACAGCTGCCGTAAGAAGGACTCCCGCAGGGTTCATCGCGAATAATCCTATACCCACTACACCAGTTGCCAGCATTAAGAAATTACCTACACGCCTTGCATTCTTGAAATAAGGATCTTTACTATTATCAAGTGCTTTGGTATGCATTTGGGTATTTGCCCCTAACGTATCTTTTTCGATTTGAGTTGTACTAAGATCAGCGGCATTACGTGCACCATAAAAAACTCCTTTTACCGATGACCCTAATCCTAATAGAATACTCATCGCAGCCGAACGCCCCATACGCTCTTTACTAGGTTGATCTGCGAGGCGAATCTCTTCTGATAACGCACTAAATCCATTCTTTTGAGCTATTTCCGAAAGCTCTTGCTGAAATTCTTGTTGTGCCTTATTTTTCCAAGCCTTTTGTTCGGTTCCCCCTAAAGTAAGTGTATTCACAGTAAACCTAAACACATCTACTATTGGGCTTGTTAACGTATCTACTAAAGCAACTGCATAATTAGATGATACACCACTCAAATTTCCAACTACCAATGACGATGATTTATTCTCATCCAAGGCTGCAACCTTTGCTTGCTGTTCATCTCCATTATTTACATAATAAAACTTAGTTGAATAAGGAACTAGAATATCCCCTCCTTCACGTGGTTGCGAAAACAATTGTTTAGCTACTTCTTGTTGTTCTGGTGAATCGAGAGCAGACGACTGATCTTCTGACTGAGGATTAGGTTTCGAGAACATGTTCTTTACATAAGAAGCAGCCCCTAACAGGTTAGCCATTCCATTTCGGATTTCAGAGGCTAATTCTGAACGGTTTCCTTTTGTACTAAGCGTCACCGATGACCCTCCTACACCATAACGCTCAAACGTCGACTGTCCCTCTCCCTTATTCCTCACATCTCTTAGTCCCATGGCATCGCGCTTTTGCTGCTGAGATAAAGCTGTAGCTTTCAACAAAAGAGCATCAGGTCCTATCTGCTCGGCCTGTTTATGTGCTTTTTCTAGTTTATCAGCAATGGTCGCCCCCTCTTTTCTCCCTAATAATTTTTCGACAAACCTTAAAGCACTTATTCCTACATGTGACTTTTCAACATACTTACCTTCACTATCCTGAGGTATTGCTGGCTTAGCGAGTGCACGCACAAAACGAGTTACTGGTTTCACTAGTAAAGCAGTAATCACATCAGCTACAATTTTCCTGAAAGTTCTGCGTTTTGGCTTTTCTTGCTCAGAGTCTTGCGAAACTTCGTTATTTTCCGATTTTTTCGACTTAGGAATCAACCTATCTAAAACCTTTCTTATCTTCTTATAAGCAATTTTCGATGGGGTATCTTTTATCTCATTACCTAAAGCAAGTATTTTACTCTTTGTAAGGTCATAGCGAATTAACGCAGCCAAATCGGGATTATTACCTTGAATTTTATCCGCAAATTCTAATAGTTTATCTTCTGATTCTTTAGCCAGTAAAGAATTAATTCCTAAGTTTGATACTCGAAGGTCATATTCATCCTTTAAAGAAGTATACGCTACATTATCCTCCGAAGAAATCTTCACCTCATCTCTACTCAATTCCTTCTCTTGAGTCTCTAGCTGTTGCTCTAAAGCTAAGAACTGTTCTACTTTAGGATCACCTTTTATGTAATTAGACTCATCTTGCCCTACTAAAGCACCTACTGCCCTTTGTGCTGTGTAAACATTGCCCGAACGATGCTTGTTATACTTTGCTTTAGCATCCTTTCTCTTTTCTACAGTACCCTTTAGAATAGCAGAAATATGATGTACCGTACGTTTTTGCTGTTGATTTTCTTTTAGACGTGCACTAGCAGTAAGAATAGCTAAATTCCTTTCTACTACTGTAGGATTACGTATTTGCGACTCTACTTCGTTAAGGTAAGCTGTCGAGAAACCAAACCTTCCACTAGACCTAGATCGCATGAAAGCTCTATGATTTTTAGAGAACCCATTTATTTGTTTCTGCAACAATTGCTTTTGTACCTCAGCAGGAGCTAACACCTTCTTTTCTTTAAGATCAAATTTTGCTTTCTTATACGTAGCCTTTGCTTGATCTAATGCTTTCTTAGCATCTGCTATTTTGATGGTATCAGGAGAAGCATCACCAATAGCCGACATATAAGCTTGCTCTGCTTGTTTTAAAGCATCAGCTGCTTCAGCTACAGCAGTTACCAATTCTTTGATCTCTCCTTCACTACGCTTTGTCAATTCGTTTTCAACTATCTCTACACATTCTTCAACCTTCTCATTACACTGTTCAAGTGTTGTCGCAAGTGATGTTATCTTACCCTCTGCATTAGCTAATTCCGTTTGCTCTTCCGGTGATAGTGCCTTTCCTGAAGTCTGCTTCTCTTCAAGTTCAAACACACGCACCTCTGCTGCTATAAGCTCATCCAAGGCTATAGTACGCTGTGCTAAGGCTACCTCTAAATTCTTATCCCACTGTGGTCTTTTTAGTTGTGCTTTAGACTTTTCGAGTTTAGCCTCAAGCGATGTTATACTTTTATCTAAACTTTCTAATCTTTTTGAATCCTCTGGTGATAACTGAGTTCCGTTATTATTTTGTAGTGCAGCATATTCTTTTTTTGCTTCTACAAGCTCAGCTGAGGTACTCTTGAATTCTATTAATGCCGCCTGTAAATCTGAAGTCCACTCTAGTTTCTCTAATTTCTCTAAATTTTCTAATTTCTCTTTACGGTCTTCAAATATCGCTTCAAGCCCCTGTATTTCTTCTTTTAGAGTATCTAGTGTAGCTAAGTTAGCTTCAGCTTTTAGTTCTAGTTCAGACCTTTGTACTTCTTTTTCTACAAGCTTTTCTAATGCACCCTCTAGATCTACAGTCCATTCTAATTTTTGTACTTTTTCTTTACTACCTTCAAATGTTGCTTCAAGCAATTTTATCTCCTCTTGAAGTGATGCCATTTCTTTTGAAGCTGTTTCTGATTTAGC
>CAYYNF010000048.1:0-12772 GCA_964472695.1 uncultured Flavobacteriaceae bacterium | reverse complement strand
GTCATATTTCATATGAAGGGGAAATTACCCAATTTTATATTGCACCAAATAATGCTGATAGTCAAACAAGTGCCTCGGAAAATAGATTGACAATTGTAGTCCGTGTTCGATTTACTGATAAAACTAATGAAAATAATAATTTAGAAAAGAGTTTTACTCACTTTTTCGATTATCCAAGTACCCAGCAACTAACGGGGGATACTGCAGAAACAGCATATACTCAAATATTTGAACGTATTCAGCAAGATATTATAACTGCAACTTTAGCTAAATGGTAAATAATACCCCACCTTCAACCAACGATATAAATGAGATCATCAATAAGCCTGAGTTACATAGGAGTGAGTCTTTAAATGTATTAAGAACGTTTTCTGAGAAATATCCTTATTTTCAGGTAATTAAGGCTATAGAGTTAAAAATTCTGAAAAATGAACAAAACTATTTGTATAACCAAAGGTTAAAACAAACAGCAGCTTTTACACAAGACCGCAATGTTCTTTTTGACTTTATAACTTCGGAATCATTTTTATTAAACGACTCTTTTAATAATACAAATCAGAAAGAAACTACGCCATTAACAATGGAAGAGAGTAGTAAGGATATTGATAAAATTCAAATTAGTATTGTAGCACAGGATAGTAAAATAGTACTTGATAACAAAGAGGTTGGTGGTGAGTGTAAAGATAGAGTCGATGAGGGAAGTGATCCTGAGATTGAAGATGTTGATTCAGGAGAAAGTAAAGAGGTAGGTAGAGAGGTTTCGGAAGTCGTGTCTCAAGGGGAAAAAGTAATAGAGAATTACGACTATGATACGCTTACAGATAATAACTTATTTGTATCTGTATCTGTATCTGATGAAGCAGAAGAAAAGGGTATATCACAAAAAATCATTACACATCCTGATACTCCGTTGGAATTTAATAGTGATGAAATTCATTCGTTCTCAGAGTGGTTAAAGATATCTCGCCTGAAGCCAATTATACGTGAAGAGCATTCTGAATCTAATGTAATAAATGAAGAGGAGGTAAAGAGTGCTCCAAAAAATATTAATAGTAGTCTTATTGATAAATTTATAAAGACAAACCCGAAAATTTCTCCTTTAACAAAGGATAGTAGAACTATAAACATAGCTCCGCAACCCCCTATTTCTACAGAAGACTTAATGACAGAAACACTTGCGAATGTATATATCGCACAAAAAAACTATAAAAAAGCAATCCAAGCTTATAAAATATTAAGTTTGAAAAATCCAGAAAAAAGTAGTTTATTTGCTGATCAGATACGTGCAATCGAAAAATTAAAAGATAACAATTAAAAAAAATAATGAGCACTTTCACAATATTCTTATTCCTTATAGTAGTAGTAGCACTATTACTAATCTTAGTTATTATGGTACAAAACCCTAAAGGCGGGGGGCTTTCTTCATCATTTGGAGGAGGAGGTCAAATGGGGGGGGTGCAAAACACCACTGACTTTTTAACAAAAAGTACGTGGGCATTGGCTACCCTATTGGCAGTACTTATTTTTGCGGCGAACCTTTCTATAATGAGTAATGGTGATAGCCAAGCGTCGAAAGTTCTTAATGAAGAGATCGAAGTTTCAAAAGGTGCAGTAGTTCCTGAGGTGACGACTGAGCCTGAAATAAAAGAATAAAACCTTTTTTAATAAGGAATAAAATGCCGACTTTCAAACTGACAAGTCGGCATTTTTTTTATTCCAAAATGTCAGCGTTATATAAATGGCATAATTTCTGACTTAGGTAATTCGTATAAAATTTAACTAAATAATTCTAATACATGGGAACAACAATCAAACCTTTAGCTGATAGAGTACTAATAGAGCCTATTGCTGCTGAAACAAAAACAGCTTCTGGACTATTTATTCCTGATACAGCAAAAGAAAAACCTTTACAAGGAAAGATCGTTGCTGTAGGAAATGGAAAAAAAGACCAGGAAATGACAGTGAAAGTAGGTGATAACGTCTTGTATAGCAAGTATGGTGGTACTGAACTTAAATTTGAAGGAAATGATTATCTAATTATGAGAGAAGATGATATTTTAGCTATTATCTAAATCTCAGATTATCAATTTATATATTAAAAATAAAAGAAATGTCTAAAGATATAATATTCAATATAGAGGCTCGTAACGGAATTAAAAATGGAGTTGATGCACTGGCTAATGCTGTAAAAGTTACATTAGGGCCTAAAGGAAGGAATGTGGTAATTAGTAGAACTTTTGGACCACCAACGGTGACTAAAGATGGTGTTTCTGTTGCTAAAGAAGTTGAAGTGAAAAACGCAATAGCAAACATGGGAGCACAAATGGTAAGAGAGGTTGCTTCAAAAACTAATGATCTTGCAGGTGATGGTACTACTACAGCAACGGTATTAGCACAAGCTATCGTAAATGTTGGTTTGAAGAATGTTACTGCTGGAGCAAACCCTCTTGATCTTAAGAGAGGTATTGATAAAGCGGTTAATGCAATTACTAAAGAACTTGAAAACCAATCGGAGGAAGTGGGAAGCTCTTCTGAAAAAATTCAACAAGTAGCATCTATATCTGCTAACAATGATAAAGTTATTGGGGAGTTAATCGCTGAGGCATTCAATAAAGTAGGTAAAGAAGGTGTTATCACTGTTGAGGAAGCTAAAGGAACTGAAACTTATGTAGATGTAGTGGAGGGAATGCAATTCGACCGTGGATATTTATCTCCTTACTTTACTACTGATAGTGAAAAGATGATTGCTGAACTGGAAAATCCATATATCTTACTTTTTGATCAGAAAATTTCTGCTATGAAAGATTTACTTCCAGTGTTAGAGCCTGTAGCACAGTCAGGTAAGCCGCTTTTAATTATTGCTGAAGATGTGGATGGTGAGGCTCTAGCTACACTTGTAGTTAACAAATTAAGGGGTGCTCTGAAAATTGCTGCAGTGAAAGCTCCTGGGTTTGGAGATCGTAGAAAAGCAATGCTTGAAGATATTGCAATTCTTACTGGAGCAACTGTAATATCTGAAGAAAGAGGATATACTCTTGAAAATGCATCTATAGATCAATTAGGAACTGCTGAAAAAGTAGCTATTGACAAAGATAATACTACTTTAGTAAATGGTGCTGGTGATGAAGATCTTATCAAGAATAGAGTAAGTCAGATTAAATCGCAAATTGAGACAACTACTTCTGACTATGATCGTGAAAAGTTACAAGAGCGTTTAGCTAAACTAGCTGGTGGTGTGGCTGTACTATATGTAGGAGCTGCTAGTGAGGTAGAAATGAAAGAAAAGAAAGATCGTGTAGATGATGCCTTACATGCTACAAGAGCAGCTGTAGAAGAAGGTATCGTTGCTGGTGGTGGTGTTGCCTTAGTGCGTGCTAAAGAAGTGCTTAAGGGTATTACTACTGAAAATGAAGATGAAAATACTGGTGTCCAAATTGTGAACCGTGCTATTGAAGCCCCATTGCGTACTATTGTTGAAAATGCAGGTGGAGAAGGATCTGTAGTTATTGCAAAAATAATTGAAGGAGAAAATGATTTCGGTTATGATGCTAAAACAGATACTTATGTAAATATGCTTGAGGCAGGGATTATAGATCCTAAGAAGGTAACTCGTGTAGCACTTGAAAATGCAGCTTCTGTATCTGGAATGATCCTTACTACAGAATGTGCTCTAGTTGAGGTTAAAGAAGATGATGATCATCATGATGATCACCATGGGCACAGTCATGGTATGCCTGGAATGATGTAATCGTAAAGAATACAATATTCATAAAATTTATAATCCAATACCGTTTTGTAAAACTTGAGTTATATGAAGATTTTACAAAGTGGTATTGGATTTTTTATACAAGGTGTTTATAGTCTGGTGCCAAGCACGAATTGACTAAATATATCGAGAGGTTATCTTCTTACAAGGTAGGGAGCACGTTCATTAAGTCTGTAACTTGTTAAGGGTTCATTAGAGCTAAACCTTCGGAGGTCAGGAATGTTCATGTCTCTATTTTTCAAAAGTTTAGTTAGTGCTTTAACTTTATTCATTAGCTCTCTGTTTTCTTGATGTTCCCAAATTTCACTACTTTTACCTTGTTCAGATAGTTTTTCCATTATAATCAGTCTACTTGCAGTTTTTTCAATAGCGTCATGGATTTTAGGAATATCTATACCACAATATTGAAAGCTATTTCCAAATAGGGGTATTCTGCTATATAAAAGTATCTGATCTATATAGGATATAGCAGTAGCGTTTATAATACTATCTGATACTATAGGGAGTTCTAAAGTTGTAAAGTCGATATTACGTTCTTTTAGGTATTCGTTCGTATCAGAGATCATTTTAATGAGTTCACGATCTCTTACTTCAATAGATAGTAATCTTCTTAAGTTCTTAGCTGTTTCAAGTGGTAAGCTTGTTAAGCGTTCAGTTTGTTTCTTTATGTAGCTATTACGTTGGTTAGGGTCAATTAGATTTACTATATGAGCAAATTGTTCTTGAGTCTTTCTTAGTTTTCTGTCTGTAATGTCTTTAGGGAAATGTCCTTTTTCAAGGAAAAACTTTAAAAGTGATTTAAGCATACCTATACCTGTGGTGTTGTTACCTTTACTATATATTGATACTGGAGATAAAAACTCATCTAGACTTTTTGGTATAGGTAGTTTCCAGTTGGGTAGATGTTTATTTAGTGTTTCACTCAATTTATTATTGAGTAATAAATTGTTTTCTTCTTCCGTTTCTTGTGTTTCTTCCTGATCTAGGTCTAAATCAGTGTCTGAATAAAAATCTATAATGACCTTTAGATGATCTTTGATGTCTTCCCTGTCGCCGAATAGTTCTTCTATTTTGTCCATGAATTGTGCTATTTCAGGAAATTCTTCACTTAGTAGAGGTGCTTTTTTCTCTTGAAAAACTAGTACAGATAGGGCTTCAAGAGTTTCATTCATGTAGTTGTGGTCAAAGTCAGAGTTCCATTTCTCTTCATTTATGGATTTTATGACCATCTCGCAATTTCTTAAGATAACTCTGGCGTTATCTTCAGGGTTGGTTTTGTCTTTCATATGTTTATTTTTTTGTATTACAAATAAACATATTTTAGATCAATTATTGCATCTATTCTTATCTTTCGTTTGGTCTAGAATAGGAGTGACAAAATAAGAAACCCCTATGAAAAAGGGGTTTCTTGTTATTTAATTCTTTTACCATCCTTTCTGTGGAAATGGTATTCAAGGTACGTGTAAGCATCTCTAGGAGAGATTTTTATCCATTTTCGGTGTTCTAATGACCATTTCATTTGGATAGATGGAAAACCTTTTGTTAGAAAAGCAGTGATAAATGGGTGTGCTGTTATTGATACATTATCATGTCTTTTCAAATGTCTTTTAAGTTCAGCTTCTATTTTACTAACTAAAACTATAGGAGCTTCAACTTCTGAGTTTGATCCATTAGGATTTTTTTCTCTAGTTTTGATTGAGGTTTCTGGGCGTACACGTTGTCGAGTAATTTGTATTAGCCCAAATTTACTAGGGGGTAATACCTTGTGTTTCGCTTTGTCGTCTTCCATTTCGCTGCGTAAGTAGTCAAATAGTTTTTTTCTATTTTCAGACTTATTCATGTCGATGAAATCAATGACGATAATACCTCCCATGTCACGTAGTCTTAACTGACGTGCAATTTCTTTAGCACTTATTAGGTTTACTTCAAGAGCGGTTTCTTCTTGGTTTCTAAGTTTATTAGAGCGATTTCCACTATTCACATCAATAACATGTAGTGCTTCAGTGTGTTCAATAACCAAATAAGCACCTTTACTCATAGAAACAGTACGACCAAAACTTGTTTTGATTTGTCGTTCGATACCAAATTTTTCAAAAATAGGTAGGTTGTTTGAGTAAGGTTTTACAATTGATGTTTTGTGAGGCGCAATCTCCAGTAAGTAATCATTCACATTCTGATGTATATCATCATTATCTACGTAGATTCCTGTGAATGAATCGTTGAATACGTCTCGAAGTATAGATGAAGCTTTGTTCATCTCACCAAGAACTTTTGTTGGGTAATGTGCTTTGTGTAGTTTACTACACATTTCTTCCCAGCGTTCAATTAAATTTTGTAGATCTTTGTCTAGTTCAGCTACTTTTTTGCCTTTGGCTACAGTACGGATAATCACACCAAAACCTTTAGGTTTGATGCTTTTCACAAGCCGTTTTAGCCTGTCTTTCTCTTCTGAGCTCTTAATTTTTTGAGAAACAGAAACTCTTTTAGAAAAAGGAACCAATACAATATAACGACCTGCGATAGAGATTTCAGAACTTAATCGAGGGCCTTTAGTAGAGATAGGTTCTTTAACAATCTGTACTAGTGTAGGTTGATTTGCTTTGAAAACTTCATTAATAGAACCTGATTTTAAAATATCGGGTTCATTTTTAAAATTTTCCAGAGTATAATCTTTGAGCTTTCCTGAGCTTACACGTTTAACAAACTTTATAAGTGAGTTGACTTGTGGGCCTAGGTCATGATAGTGTAAAAATGCATCCTTTTCATAACCTAGGTCTACAAATGCAGCATTAAGACCAGCAACGGGCTTTCGAATTTTAGCAATAAAAATATCGCCAACCGAGAATTTGTTGTCGTCTTCCTTATGAAGTTCTATAAGTTTTCCATCCTTTAGTAAGGCAAAATCTGTAGATGAACCTGACCTAATGATTAGCTCTTTATTCATGCTATTGTTTAGGTTTTTGTGCTTTATAATGCTGGTTATTACAAATTTCAGGAAGAACAAAACTATTTGTAAATAGTTTTGTTATAACTAAACTTTTTATCTTTTTTTAATCAAAAAAAGTAGTTAAAAACTACTTTTTCTTGTGGCGATTAGCTCTTCTACGTTTTTTACGCTTGTGTGTAGCTACCTTATGTCTTTTTCTTTTCTTACCGCTTGGCATAATGCTATATGATTTTAATTAATATTCTTAAATCTCTACTTTAGTTTTTACTCCTTCTACGAAGATTTTCGCAGGTTTGAAAGCTGGGATATTGTGAGCTGGGATTTTGATAGTTGTGTTTTTAGAAATGTTTCTTCCCGTTTTTTCAGCTCTAGTCTTAATTATGAAGCTACCAAAACCTCTTAAGTAAACATTATCACCAGACTCTAAAGAGTCTTTTACTTCGTCCATGAAACCTTCTATAATAGCCTGAACGTCATTTTTCTCCATTCCTAATTTATCTGATATATTAGAAACAATATCTGCTTTTGTCATAAGTGTATTTTTAACTAGATTAGGGTTAAATTTTGTGCAAAGGTATAAAATTAATTTACAATTGTAAACTATTTTTTATTGATAATTTTATTTTTGTTTAAAAATAGACACATTGATAAAATTAAATTTCCAGAAAGAGTTACTTGCTTGGTATCAAATACATAAACGAACTTTACCTTGGAGGAGTACCACTGATGCTTATGTTATTTGGCTTAGTGAAATAATACTTCAACAAACACGTGTTGTACAAGGTCTACCTTATTTCGAAAAGTTTATTGCTCATTTTCCTACCGTTACGGACTTAGCAAATGCCGAGGAGCAAGAGGTTTTGGCACTTTGGCAAGGTTTGGGGTATTATAGTCGTGCCCGAAATTTACATGCTACCGCTAAGATAGTTGTACAGGATTATGATAGTGTCTTTCCAACCACTTATAGAGAGTTAATAAAGCTTAAAGGTGTAGGGGATTATACAGCTAGTGCTATTGCTTCTTTTTCAAGTAACGAGGCTGTTGCTGTTTTAGATGGTAATGTTTTTAGGGTTTTTGCTAGGCTTTTGGGGGTTGATACTCCTATAAACACCTCCGAGGGAATGAAGTTGTTTAAGCAAATTACTGATGAGTATCTTTATTTAGATGATCCATCGACTTATAATCAGGCTATAATGGAGTTTGGAGCAATTGCTTGTATGCCTAAGAAGCCAAATTGTTTTTTTTGTCCTTTTGCGGGAAATTGTGTAGCATATAATACTGGAAAGGTAGGTGAGTTACCTGTTAAATTGAAAAAAAATAAGATTAAGAAGCGTTATTTTCATTTTGTCATCGATAAAAATAAAGAGGGTATTTTGTTAGAAAAACGTGTACATAAGGATATTTGGCAACATTTATATCAATTTCCTCTTGTCGAAACGAATTCAAATCAACTTATTGTAGATCTTCCTAGTTCTGAATTTGCCGATTTGAAGCTTATTTCCCAGAATAAAAAGACACACAAGCTTTCGCATCAGCATATTTATGCATCTTTTTACGAGGGAAATTTAATAACAGATAATTCATCTAAATATATAAGGGTGTCTTCAGATCAGTTAAAGGATTATCCTTTACCTGTATTACTAACAAATTTCTTAGAAGAAACCATAGTTATACTTTAGTTTGTGTGTGCTTTTGGAAATTAAGTCCGATAAATCCTATCCTATTAAAAAACAAAAGAGCTCCCTCTTTAAGGAAGCTCTTTTGCTATTGTATGACGATTCTAATTAGGTCTTAATGGTCTCACCTTTCTTGTACCTCTAGAGAATTTAGTTCTGTTTTGCTGTTCTTTCACTTTGTCTTTAATTTTTCTATTTGCTAAAGGAGAAGTAAAGTCAGCTTGTACGCCTTTTTTCGTCATTAGTTCTACTTTTCTATAATAGTTAGAGCGTAGTTCAAACTTGCGTTCTTTTGTAAGGAAATCTTCAAAAGATTTTGTTTCAGGGATTAGCTCACCAGAGCTTATACTCCCTTTGTCTATCGTGTAGATATTTTTATCGCGAGATATTTTTCTCCATAAGAATCCTCTACGTTCTTTTTTTACTTGACCACTAATTCGTACAAGGTTGGTTTCACTGTAATAGTTTCTATTTTTTGTGGATTTACCAGTAAGGTGTCGCCATAATTTCCGTGTACCTGTGGCGTTGTCCTTTTTGTATTGGTGATTTAGCAGGTGCGTACTATAAGTGTTAGCATCAGGCCCTTCCATGATACGTTTTCCTAGTGCTGTTTTGGCTTGCTCAGGGGTAAGTGTTCTAATCTTCTCACAATCTATTTTCGATAATTTATAGCTCAAATAGGCTCGTTTTAAATTTCTTAAACATTCTTGTCGACTATCACCATTTATGTCTTTTAGACGATCCTTTATAGATTTAGGAATATTTGTATTGTCTTCGATATTTTTAAAAGAGAAGCCTTCACCTTCACCATCCTCTGTTAGTGATTCACTGATATCAGTAAGCCATTTTTGATCTTCAGTTTTTACTGAAAGTTCTTCGGTTGCTTGGTACCACAGTAATAGTTTTTGTTCTTTGCTAATATTAGTGTCAGTAAGTAGTTTCGAGATTTTAGGGTTGATCTCTATTGTTCTGATGTTGTCGATTAGCTCGTCTTGATGATCTCTTCCTAGTCCTATGTTTCTAGATATAATTCCAGCAGTATATTTCCTTATAGCAAGTTCTTTGATTTCTTCGAACGATAAGTTTTTATTGCTCGTAAGTGCTTCTTTAAAAAGTTTATTGGTGCTTAATGCCAAAGATTCTACATGTGTAAGCACTTCCATTTTTTCCATGGAATTTTTTACAATACCTTTATATCGTTCCTGTGATTGTGTAGGGTCTATTAAGCAATCAACATCAGTATATTCTTTTAAATTACTAATACTTGCATTTTTTCCAAGATTTTCTTTAAGTTGCTCGTTTAGGAAATAAGCGTATAACTGTAATTTTTCTTCAGAAGTCTGAGCAGATAATTTGTCGGCTTCATCTTCACTAGGAACAGCTACTTCTCCACGTAATATTCTGTTGATGTCATCCTCTTCTATGTCACCAAAAGTATGTTCAGTATTATTTTCACTGTTTGTTATAGTTCCTGTATTTTTCAGTTCTTCGGCAATTCTTTTAATCTGGAAGTTTTTAAGATCTATTACTGTCTGTGCCGCAATAGCTTCTTGCATAGCCTCTAAAATTGCTTGCTCGTTAGGGGCTATATCATCATTAATACCGAAACGTTTATCACCAATTACATCACAAGCCCCATGTCCAACGATACCAGCACCAGTTAACCCAAGTCCTCCTAATAGCCCAGGAAGGTGACCTATTCCCATAGGTCCTGTAGCCGCCATTCCTAGCTGACCTATTCCTAAAGTCGCATTTCCGATAGCTCCTATCATAGCGAGATTTCTATCAGCTTTTTTGAAGCTAGTTAGTAAGTCTCTTATTTCATCACTAATAATATCTGAGTGCTCAATTTCTTCTACTTCTTCTTGAGATTCTTTCGCTTCTCCTAGGTGAAACCAAGCGTCTCTAAGCGCAAACGTTCCCATTAGTAGTTGCCCCGCAAATACCGTAGCATTGGCAGTAGCTCCTAATGCTCCTATAGCTGTTCCTTCTTCTATAGTACTTCCTAAGTGACCTCCATGTACATTAAATTGTGATGCCAACGCAGTACTTTCAAAACCTTTTGAAACACCCTCAATTCCTCCTAATAAATTGGTTATGGCTTGTAATTCATACAATGTAACACCCGTAAACATAGAAGACATTGCGGTATATCCAAAGTAGTTTACATTATTATATTCTTTAAGGTGATGCTCCATTCCGTGCATTGCCCCGTGTACCTGTTGCATAGCTTCTACTATTTCACGTAGCTCTTTAGCTACTTCTTCCATTTTTTCAGGATATTCTTTGAAATCAGTAGTGAGCATCTTGTTTACAAGATCATCAATGCTGGCTGTTTTTTCTTTAGCTTCTCTTAAGCTATTTTGTAGGTGTTCTATCTTTTCTCTATGTCTTATAGCAGAATTCCCCATTCCGTCAACTCCCATTTGTACTAATGATAAGAAAGTAGGGTAGATAGCAAGTCCCTGAATCATATCGATAGTTCTTTGTGGTAAACCTGTGCTATTTAAGGCATTTGCAGTATCGTCGGCTCCATCTACAATAAAGCTCATTTTTTCACTTTTTGTATTCAAGTTTTGAAACTCAAAACCTAAGGGTAATTTCCCTAGTGGAGCAGGCTCAATAAGTAATGGGTGTCTTTTACGACGAATGAGTCCTTCACCAGATATTAGCATGGCTAAGTTTTGTAGTTCTCGCTCATTAGTCGCTTTAATGAAACGAGAACGCTTTTCGTCAATTTGAAATTCCCATATTCCAGTATTAGGATTTCTAAATACATTGCGATCTTTAAGGAGTTGATCTATGTATTCCTCTCTTTTATTTTCGGCAATACTTTTATGATCTTTTAATTCTAGTACGCCGCTTAGTTGCTTTCTGAAGAGTTTATTACTGTCCTTTTCGTATTCAACTAATTTCTGAGCAGATTCTTCTAAAGTTTTCTTTTTTTCAGCAGATTGTTTAGAAGTTTCCTTTTTACTTCTAGGAGTGAAGGTTTCGTCGCTACTAACTATTGTATGTAGTGCCTTACTATCAATCTCTAGGTGTGTACTTTTAGGTCTTCCAGGGACTTTAAATTCCAAATTCCCTTTTTTACCTACAATTTTGGCCAACTTTTCTACGAGCGCTTCAGGAGCATTTTTAGGTAATCCTAAATCGTTTTTAACATACAGTTTAAATGTATTCGTGTTACTATCGTACTTTATGGTTACATTATGTATTTCTTCATCTGGCTCAACTCCTGTTTTTATTAAGAGTTGTCCATTTTTCAGTTCAGAAAGGGCTTTTGATGCGTCTTCTTGTTTAACTTCTATAGTTGCTCTTAGTTTTTCTTCTGCTAGTTCGTATTTCATTTTTGTTTTTTTTGAGCTTGCAAATATAAATTTTATAATTAATGCGATATTATCGCATTAATTATAATTTGATACGATTTATTATATTTATTAAATCTAAATTAATTCAAATGTAAAACATTTGATCTTAAGGAAAATTTACTAATCGACAAAGCTCCTATAAAAAGAGTTAAAATGCTTTATTTTATGTGGTTACGGTAATATTTCTTTAATTCGGTACTATTAGCTCCCATCCATTTTTTTAGGTAAAGTACCCAGTAATGATATTGTAGGTTTGCAATACCGTTTTCTTTGTATCTACGAGATGAGGTAATAATATTTTTTTGAATGACGTGAAATGTGCGGTTTGAGTATAGTTTACGAATGAATAAATAGTCTTCAAATAGTACAGCATCATTGTCAAAGCCTTCTAAGCTTTTAAAAAGCCTTTTTGTAATAAATAAGGATTGATCGCCTCCTCTAAAGAATTTAAGATTGAACTTTGTGAACCATCCAGCAAGTTTTAGCCAAGGATGGTTACTATCAAATTTCATTTTGAAACATCCAGCTTTATGCTGTTGTGAAATTGCTTTTAGAATGTGAGTGTCAAAATGAATAGGGGGTAAGCTATCAGCGTGTAAGAAGTATAAAATATCTCCAGTAGCTTTTTGTGTACCAAAGTTCATTTGTTGAGAGCGTCCACGTATTGATAATACGTATTTTACTTCTGGAAATAATTCTATGATCTGTTTTGTGTTATCTGTACTTCCTCCGTCAACAATAATAATTTCAAGAGTTTCTTTTTGCTTGGAGACACTTAGAATATGATTTAAAGTTTTTTCGATGTTTGACGCTTCATTTAAGACGGGGATAATTACTGATATATTCAATTTTTTAGAGTTAAAAGTGAGACTTTGTATTTATAAGGACCTTTTTGTGTTAAAAATGTGTTTTTTGTCGATGTTATGTAATATTTTAGCGTGTTTTTGTTTTTTTACAGAAAATTAGCTTAATTTTATCAAAAGTATAAATCATTAGAATATTGTCCCATGGG
>CAYYNF010000047.1:0-12971 GCA_964472695.1 uncultured Flavobacteriaceae bacterium | reverse complement strand
AAGTTATAATTTCGTTTTTTGAGAATCGATCATAATTTATATGTTTAAGAGTTTACCCAAATATATAATAAATGTTCGATTCTCTTTTTTTATGAACAAGCCCTGGTGCACTCAATATAATTTTTGTTTTTTTAATTAAAAGTCCTACTTTTGCCGAATATTAAAAATATATTTTATGAATCAATATGAAACTGTTTTCATCTTGAATCCCGTTTTATCTGAAGATCAGATAAAGGAGACAGTTAAGAAGTACGAAGACTTTCTTAATGAAAAGGGTGCCAAGTTTGTATCAAAAGAAAATTGGGGGTTAAAAAAATTAGCTTACCCTATTCAACACAAGAAAAGTGGATTCTATCATTTATTTGAGTACACTGTTTCTGGAGAAGCGATCAATACTTTAGAGCTTATGTTTAGAAGAGACGAGCGTGTAATGCGTTATTTAACTGTTAAGTTAGATAAACATGCTATCGCTTGGGCTGAAAGAAGAAGAGAAAAACTAAAACAAAAAGCTAAATAATCATGAAAGTATCATCTATTGAGCAACAAGCTAAAGGGAAAAAAGAGGGAGAAATCAGATATTTAACTCCTTTAGATATTGAAATCAACGATAACAAAAAGTATTGTCGTTTCAAAAAGTCAGGAATCATGTACGTGGATTATAAAGATCCAGACTGGTTATTGAACTTTTTGAATGAGCAAGGAAAAATCTTACCAAGAAGACTTACAGGAACATCATTGAAGTTTCAAAGAAAAGTGAGTGTAGCGGTTAAGAGAGCAAGACACCTTGCTTTATTGCCATATGTAGCGGATTTATTAAAGTAATACGACCACAATAAATGGAACTTATATTAAGAAAAGATGTTGAGAATCTAGGATTCGTAGACGATATAGTAGAAGTGAAGAATGGTTACGGTCGTAACTATCTTATTCCTCAAGGAATTGCTATTTTAGCAACTCCTTCTGCAAAGAAGGTTTTAGCTGAGAACTTAAAGCAGAGAGCTTTTAAAGAGCAAAAAAATGTTGATGAAGCAAAAAGCAAGCAAGCTAAAATAAACGAATTAGCAATCAAACTTACTGCTAAAGTAGGTTCGGGTGATAAATTATTCGGATCTATCTCAAATATTGACGTAGCTCAGGCTTTATCTAAAGAAGGTTTAGAGGTTGAAAAGAAATTCATTTCTATCCCTGGTGGTACAATCAAGAGACTTGGTAGCTATGAGGCTTCTGTAAGACTACATAGAACAGTTATTGCTAACCTTTCTTTTGAAATTGTTGCTGAATAAGTATTGTTAGCAATAATTATAAAAATTTATAAAAGACTGTTTCTATTTTAGAAATGGTCTTTTTTTATATCAATAGTTATGAAGTATACGAGATTGTCTAAGGAGCAATTGGAAGAGTTGCATCAGGAGTTTATTAATTTTTTAGCAACACAATCTATTACAGGAGATGAGTGGGAATCTATTAAAACTAATAGTCCTGAAATAGCTGAAGAAGAAATTGATGTCTTTTGTGATATGGTTTGGGAAGGGGTGTTAAATCAAGTGAATTTTTTGGAGCACTTTTCTAAAAATCAGATTTGTTTATTTAGCTTGCAAGAAGCTAAAATGCATCTAATTTCTATAAAAGTTAAGAATCCTGAAATCGATTTATTAACAGATGAAGGGTATGCTTGGTTGCAAAAGAATTTAATGAATGATGATGTATTGTTTTTTGAAGCAACTAAGGAATATACAGAAGAAAAAAATTTAGATAAATTTAAGTTAATAGAGCAAGGAGCGGCTATTACAAAAGGGAATTTATATACGTATTTTAATAAATTAATGACAGCTAATAAAGAGGTTGTCTAGTATTTTTTATAGTGTATTATACGGATTATGTTGAAGAGATGTGTAGTTTGATTTTTGCTAGAATAGTTGAAAAAATAGTTAGATAGCACTTTTTTATCTTCTTTAATTCGTAATTTTAGAATCGAATAGATAAATATATAATTTAAAATAAAAACAGATGAAAGTAACTGTAGTAGGTGCAGGAGCAGTAGGTGCTAGTTGTGCGGAGTATATTGCAATTAAAAATTTCGCTTCAGAAGTAGTGATTTTGGATATTAAAGAAGGTTTTGCAGAAGGTAAAGCTATGGACTTGATGCAGACGGCTTCTTTATTGAACTTTGATACTCAAATTGTAGGGAGTACAAACGATTACGCAAAAACTGCTGGTTCTGATGTAGCTGTAATTACTTCGGGAATCCCTCGTAAACCAGGTATGACTAGAGAGGAGTTAATCGGAATTAATGCAGGAATTGTAAAGCAAGTTTCTGAAAATTTGATTAAGCATTCGCCGAATGTAATTATTATTGTAGTTAGTAATCCAATGGATACAATGACTTATTTAGTTCATAAAACTACAGATTTACCTAAGAACCGTATTATTGGTATGGGAGGAGCTTTAGATAGTGCTCGTTTCAAGTATCGTTTAGCTGAGGCTTTAGAAGCACCGATCTCAGACATTGATGGAATGGTAATTGGAGGTCACTCAGATAAAGGGATGTTACCATTAACAAGATTGGCTACACGTAATTCAGTGAAAGCTTCTGAGTTTTTAACAGAAGAGCGTTTGGAGCAAGTTGCAGCAGATACTAAGGTAGGAGGAGCAACGCTTACAGGTTTACTAGGTACAAGTGCTTGGTATGCACCAGGAGCGGCAGTTTCTTCAATGGTACAGGCAATTGCTTGTGATCAAAAGAAAATGTTCCCTTGTTCAGCATTATTAGAAGGTGAGTACGGAATGGAAGATATTTCTATAGGTGTACCAGTAATATTAGGTAAAGATGGTATCGAGAAAATTGTTGAAATTGAATTAAACGACGCTGAAAAAGCAAAGCTTGAAGAAAGTGCAGCTGGTGTGCGTAAAACAAATACATTATTAGAACTAGATGTAACAGCCTAGTGATAATGTAAAACCTATTTTTAGCCCTAAACGATACTTATATAAAGATCGTTTAGGGCTATTATATTAAAAGTAATAAACCTACCTCTGTAATTACTCTTCTGTATAATTTATAAGCATTATGGGTGTCTCTATCTAGACTGTGTTCTTCTTGGTTTATGAGTAGTAGTTTGTGGTGTTGAGGGTAACTCTTTACTACGATCTAATTTCACGGGACTTTTTAATTCAACAGGCTTTAGGAATGAGTTAAGGTTTTCTTCTTGAGATTGAGTGCTTTGTTCTTGTTGTTGTTCTTTCTCTTGTTCTTGTTTTGAGGCCTTGTCTAGCATAGGGGTTACATAGCTTTCAAAATAAACCTTCATAAAATCAGAAACTTTTTCTTCTGGAATATTTTTCTCTTTTACCCTTGCTACGAAATCCAGAAAAGCCCCTCTCACATCCATGCAGTAAGGACGTTGGTCAGATGATTTTAAATACGTATTCATAAGTGGGTCTCGCTCAAATAATGCTTGTTCGTATTGTGTGCTAAATTCTTCTTTATAAGGGTAAAGACCTGCCCCAAGTTTTGTTTCTAAAGTTAATAGTTCTAATTTTCTAGGGTTTAATTCATATTTTCCATTAGTTTTTATTGGCTCCCCAGAGCCATCGGTTTTACAAATAAGTTTTGCTACAATTTTGGCTTGTTGTTTTGTTAGTAAACGGTGAGAATATTGATTATTACTAAAAATACTTCTGCTTTTTGGAGTTAAAACAGAGGTTCTGTTTGTGATTTGTAAATGTTTATTACCATCTCTAATGGTATCTCTATAAACGGCATCGGTAATTGCTGCCATATTCTCAATAAATTCAGGGCTTTTAGTGTCTATGCCATTTTCTTTGAATGCTTTCAGAATAATTAACTCTAAAGCTTCACGTTCGATAATAGCTTCAAAAGTTTTTTCATCTATTTCGCCCCTTTCCTCTTTGGGCATAGAAATAACTCTCTGAAATAAAAGATCCTTTATAGGGGTGCTACAGTTTCCTAAGCCCATAGCGATACGTTTTATTAAACTTTGCTTATCTTCTTTAGATACTTTGTCATCAGCAATTTCTCTTAATATAGATCTAAAAGCGGGTAAGTATATCATTTTTTGTGTGCTCTCATCATGGTTGCCTATTACATTTATCTTGTGTCTTAATAGTTTAAGTATTTGATTTGCAGAGTATTTTTTTTGAATTGGGATCTATGCCTAAGCCAACTTTCCATTTGTTTAATTCTTTTACAAGCTCTTTGTTCTCGAAAAGATCATCATTACCTAATGATGCAATAAGTTTACTCTCTCTACGAGCATTGAAATGGTTTTTAAAGTTTTTGAGGGAATTACTTATAAGCGATTGTCCCGATGTAACAGATCCTATACCACCAGCAATCATAGCTATTCCTACTAGTCCTCCTTGAGTAATTAATCCAACTCCTAAAGTCGTTAGTGCAGCACCTCCAAAACACAATAATAAACCCGTAATACCTCTAAGTCCGTTAAGAATCAGTTTACCTGTACTAAGTTCTCTATCGTTATATAATAGTTGTGTGGTTTCTTCTGAATCTAGGGATGTAGTATCCTCATTATTTACTGCATTATTCCCTGTTGGTTCTTCAGTAGAAGGTGAAGAGTTTCTAGAAACGTTATTGTTATTTGTTATATTTTCTTCTGGGGGTGTGTTTTCATCTTGTGTTTCCATGATCATTTATATGTAAATATGATACCAATTAAAAAATATTATATCGTCTGAGTTGATATAATATAGTGTTATTTGTGTTATGTATGAGCTACTTAGTTGAGAGTTCAGTGAGTTGTCTGTGTTGTTAAGTAGATTAATAAGAGTGTAACTAGGTCAAGGTAGCTACTCGGATACTTTTATCTTTAGGTTTATGATAGACAAGGAGGGTATATCACAATTGGAATCTCAAGTTTTAGACTTAAGTGAAAAACTTAAGATTGCTTTGGTTGCCTTGGTGTCTAGATCTGTTAGAAAAATGAGTTGTAATAGTAGTCTTCTCCCTTCTTAAGATTGTAAAAAGGATTCACATAACTCTAGCCTTCGAGAGAAGAGTAAAAGACAGACAGGTGGTTGTTGTCTCAAAACCTTTAGCTGTTACGACAGGATATCAATAATACTAAGGGGTGTGTAGCTGTGGTAAAGGCCATATTAGTAAATATTCAAAAAGAGTGACTACTTATATTCAGTATGTTCCTAATATTGAAAGTCTGATCGGTTAATTTATATTATTCCTTATTTGAGTGAAGGTGAAATCGACAATAGGCTAAAGGGGGGGGGCTTACCCTATTATGAAAGACTTCGAGGCGAACTTCAGAAAAGTCAACTTCCTTGGGTGTTACATAGTGTTATATGTTGATCCTAAGTTGTTCAGGTGAAATAAAAATGCCTCAAAACAAATGTGTTTTGAGGCATTTTTTATGTGTTAAAATGTTGTTTTGTCTAAAACAATTCGCTGTTCATTCTTAGGTAAGCAGCTTTGTGTCTCGCCTTTTGCATTTTCTTACGCTTAACAGCAGATGGTTTATAATGGCATTTATTAGCTCTTAATTGCTGAATAAGTTTTACATTTTTACATTTACGTTTGTATCTCTTTAAGGCTCTATCGATACTTTCCCCTTCTTTGATTTGTACTTTTAACATAGAAATTTACTTTATTAATTAATGCCTTTAAAGTGTATAGTAATCTCGTGATATTGAACTTAATAAGCATCAATGTGACAAGTATTCATCTACTTTAAACCCTAGCAATCTATAAGAATCTACAAAACTACATTTTTTTAAAGTATTTTGCGGATTTTTTTCTTGAAAAATTAGAATAAATCTATGAAATTTTTACTTGTTAGTATTTTGTTGAGATGCAGTATGGGTACTTTTGATAAAGTGTAAAGAAGAACCTTTAATAATGGCTATAACATTTTAAGCTTGATCGTGTGGTTGTTTTTTATTTGTTTTTTGTAGTGCTGACTTTATTTATTTTAGTATTAGGTGATGTGTCTTTTTTTCTTGTAAATTAAGGCTTCTTATTTAGGATCATGTTAAATAAGTTATTTTTTGGATTAAAATTATACCTCTCATAGGCTTTAAATCGTAAATTTGTTTACCAATTTTTTTTAATATGCGAGTAAAGTCAACTAAGAAGAATAAGATTAATGTAGTAACCTTAGGGTGTTCTAAAAATGTTTATGACTCCGAAGTGTTAATGGGACAGCTAAAAGCAAACGATAAAGATGTAGTACACGAAGGTGAAGGAAACATTGTAGTGATTAATACTTGTGGGTTTATTGCAGATGCTAAAGAGGAGTCTATTAATACTATTTTAGATAGTGTTCAAAAGAAAGAAGAAGGTTTAATCGATAAAGTTTTTGTGACAGGTTGTCTTTCGGAGCGTTATAAAGGTGATCTTGAAAAAGATATTCCTGAAGTAGATCAGTATTTTGGTACAACAGAGCTACCACAATTATTAAAAGTACTTGAAGCAGATTACAAACATGAGCTTATTGGAGAACGTTTGACAACTACCCCTAAAAACTATGCTTATTTAAAGATAGCAGAAGGTTGTGATCGCCCATGTTCGTTTTGTGCTATTCCCCTAATGCGTGGTAAACACAAGTCAACATCTATTGAGAATTTAGTAATTGAAGCAGAAAAGTTAGCTCAGGAAGGTGTAAAGGAACTTATTCTTATAGCACAAGATCTTACCTACTATGGTTTAGATCTATACAAAGAAAGAAAATTAGCAGCTTTACTTAAAGAATTGGTAAAAGTGGATGGTATTGAGTGGATTCGTTTGCACTATGCTTTCCCTACAGGTTTTCCTATGGATGTACTTGAGGTGATTAAAAATGAACCTAAAGTATGTAATTACCTCGATATTCCATTACAACATATTTCCGATAGTATTTTGAAATCTATGCGTCGTGGTACTACTAAGGAAAAGACGACGAAGTTGATTAATCAGTTCAGAGAATTAGTACCTGAAATGGCTATTCGTACTACGCTTATTGTAGGGTATCCAGGAGAAACAGAAGAAGATTTTCAAGTACTAAAAGAATGGGTTGAGGAAATGCGTTTTGAGCGTTTAGGATGCTTTACCTATAGTCATGAAGAAAATACACATGCCTATAATTTAGAAGATGATGTTCCTGAACACGTCAAAATTGATCGTGTAAATCAGATTATGGAAATCCAATCTGAAATTTCTTGGGAATTAAATCAAGAAAAAATTGGTAAAGTCTTTAAGTGTGTTGTTGATAGAAAGGAAGGGAATCATTTTGTAGCTCGTACAGAGTTCGATTCACCTGATGTAGATAACGAGGTACTTATTGATGCAGCAAAATTTTACTTAAAGACAGGTGATTTTGTAGATGTAAAAGTGTTTGATGCTACAGATTTTGATTTGTACGGAGAACCAGTAAAAAAATAAAAAATGCCCAATACCTATATACCCACACATGAGATGCGTTTTCTTTCGTCGCTCATGTGTGATTATATAGCAAGTCCTCACAAACTTGCTTCCTTCTTTGAAAGACTTCCTCAAAAAGACCAGTTTCAGAAGCAAATTGATGTCAAAAAAGCCAATTATAATAAAGTTCATCGTAAGGTTTTAGTAGGGCAGTTGCAACTTCAATATTTACCATTGATAACTGATAGCGAATGGGATCTAGAAATGGTAATAGGAAATATCAGTAGTTTAGCAGATGAGAATACGTTTACCATTACTACAGGTCATCAGCTCAATCTGTTTACAGGTCCGTTGTATTTTATTTACAAAATCATACATACTATTCGTATGTGTCGTGAGTTACAAGAAGCGTATCCCAACTATAATTTTGTTCCTATTTATTGGATGGCTTCCGAAGATCATGATTTTCAGGAAATCAATTATTGTAACTTAAATGGCACTAAGATTAGTTGGGAAAAACCAGAAGCTATAACCAATGCTTACGGTGCTGTAGGAGAATTAGAGCTTGCCGATTTTGAATCTGTAGCAATGCTTTTTGAAACTACTTTAGGGCAAAGTAAAACCGCAAAAGATTTAGTAGCAATTTTTAAAGATGCTTATCTGAATAGTAAGGATTTGGCTGAGGCAACTTTTAAGATTGTCAATAGGTTATTTAGTGCTTATGGTTTGGTTGTGATTGAACCCAATGTCACAGCGTTCAAACAAACTTTTGTATCTACTATGTTAGAGGATTTGAAGTGTCAGCATAGTTATTATAAAGTTACCGAAACTTCACAGTTATTAAAAGAGCAAGATTATAAAGTACAGGTAACTCCACGGGAAATTAATCTTTTTTATAAAACAGAGTATTTACGAAAACGTATTGTGAAGCAAGGTCAAGGTTATGCTGTAATCGATACTGATATAAGTTGGCAAACTTATGAGGGTATTAAATCAGAAATGCAGGAATATCCAGAGCGTTTTAGTCCTAATGTTTTACTACGTCCCGTTTATCAGGAGGTTTTGTTACCTAATCTTTGTTATATTGGAGGAGGAGGGGAGTTAGCTTATTGGTTGCAGTTAAAATCTACTTTCGAGGCTTTAAAAGTTTCTTTTCCTATTTTAAAATTACGTAATTCGGTGCTATTAGTCACTCAAAAGCAAGCTAATAAATTAGCTAAATTAGGTGTCTCTTATAAGGAACTTTCACAGAAAAAGTTAGATTTAGAGAATGAAGTAACACACAAGCTTACAAAGTTTCCTATTGATCTTTCATTACAAAAAAAGCAACTAGAACAGATTTTTGATCAGTTTAGAATTTTAGCAAAGCGAACCGATATTTCTTTTGAAGCCTCAGTAAAAGCTGCCGAAGCTCAACAGAAAAAGGCGGTTGATAAGCTTGAAAAACGTTTACTGAAAGCTCAAAAACGTAAACTTAAAGATCACTTGGAAAGAGTAGGGCTTCTACAGGATGAGCTTTACCCAAATCAAAGCCTCCAAGAACGACAGGTTAATTTTGGTTCATTTTATGTGGATACTCAAGGAGAACTTATAGAACGTCTATTGAAAGATTTACCTGCTTTTGGAGATGATTTCGTAGTGGTTGAAGTTTAGTATGATATACGTTTTTTGGTCTTGTTTAAAGAATTGTGAGTGGAATAACCACTACGAGAGTTGGGCTTGCCTGATTTTTGATGTTTCTCATAATTAAGATGGGCTCCAATTCGCCTTCTAAAATCTTTTAAACTCCTCGTTTTTGGACTGATTTAAGAAAGGGTACTAAACCATAAACTTTACACACTTTATGGTTTAGTGTCCTAAAATTGAAAAGTCATTTATTTACCTACGACCTATAGACGGTTGTTTATCTCGTGAATTCCCTTGTTTAAGAAGTTTTATTTTTTGAGTCAGTTCTTTCTTTACTTCCTTAAGTAAGTTGTTGATATGCTTGGAATTATTTTTGCGTGTTTCAGAAGAAAAAGCATTAATAGCGAAAATTAATTTTCTTATATTATTATAATCCTCAAGACTAGATACTTTTGAAATATTAGTTAATTCCTCTTGAGTGTAATCAGGACTAGAAGGAGCATCGTACTTATTGGTACTTGATTTACTAGCCCATTGCTGAATAAATTCATCTGAATTAATATGGGTAATAAGCTCTTGTAGCTTTTCTCGTGTTCTTGCATTAAAAAGGTCAGTTTTTTCATATAAAGAAGTTAAAAGCCTTTCCATAAAATCGATATTCTCAATCCTTTTGTTTTTATTTATGTGTTCATCTCTAGAACGAGCTTTTATGAAGGTCACTATAGAGCGTATTGGTAGTTGTTTTCGGTCAATACCCCTTACTTTATTAAAAAAACTTAGAAAAGTTTCTTCTTTATCAATAGTTGTAGTTAGTAGACTTATATCACTCTCAGTTAAATTCATCCTTTCTAATCGATCAAAATCAATACTATAATGAAACATGTGACGATTGTCACTATTTCTATAGGTTTCCATTTGCTTCTGGTAATGTTTTGTTAACAACCTAAATCGCTCTTGAAAAAAATTATCTTCATTCCCTATATATAATCTTTGTCCACTATTAGAACGTTGTAAATGGACTCTTGCTCCAGTATCAGTAGTATAACAGCGTCCTTCGAAATGCTGATTACTTTCAGACAAAGTGGTTCGTACAAAGGGGTTTATAGATTTTGGTGTATAACTATAACATCTACTCTCAGAGGTTAATACCACCCCATTAGCATTAGGTAAAAAGTATATATATTCTGTATTTCTTAAATGGATGGCTCCTGATCTTTGTCGAGTAGTAGGGGTGGTTAATTTTGTTAATAAAGAATTAGCTCTAGAAGTATTTTGGTTACAATTAGCTAAGAGTATATCTCCCCCCTCCAAGCTTACATCCATATCATATTGATCTGTTAATCGACGCCTTGATGATCCGTGTGCATGAAAAATATGTAATTGATGATCACTAACAACCCTTCGCTTATTATTCCTTAAAAACAAACCGATTTTGTTTAAGATTTTTTCAACAAATGGAATTTGACGGTTATTTCGTTCAGGGAAAGAAAAACAATTTTCATATGAAATTAGATTAGATGGAGTTTCGCTAAGTTCTTGATCATGAAATTCAACACCATAACGTTCTTTAAATATAGGTTTTATTAAATTGTATTTTATAAAGTTACATACTATTGGAATAGAATCCTCTGAGGGGAAAGCTAAGTCTTCTATATGTTGTTCAATACCTAGTATATTTTTCTCTTTGCATTTATGTATAAAATCTCGTAATAATTCGATACATTCTTCTAACTCAGGGGATGATCCCGTATTATCTCTAAGAAGTATTTTGTTTGTTGAAGTGTCAAAGTAAAGATTATCTAATAAACGATTTAATTCAAAAAGCATAGATTCCTGTTTACTATAACTACTGTAATCTAAACGAAGTGTTCCAGGTTCTAGTGGGTTAGTTGATGAAGTACAATCATCTAAACTTAATAATACTTCCTTTAGTAATTTAATATTAGTTGTCATATTTGTAACTGTTTACTTATTATAACGCAGTTTGAAATAAAATATTGTATTCCAAAATGTTAAATATTCTGTAGGGTATTTTATAAATAGGAATATCAGGTAAATATGCAGACTAATTTTTTGTGTCTTTTTACATACCTTACTTAAAAACTAACCTTAGTGCTAAGCATAGTTTCTTTATTTCGTACTTGTATAATATAGATGCCAGTAGGGATTTTAGGAATCGTCAGTCTAGTGTCTCCGTTACTTTCAATAGTACTATGGTGTATACTTTTACCCGAAAGGTCAATAACATCAATTTCTATAGCTCCAGAGATTCCAGTTACTCTAATTTCACGGTTACCTGATTTGAATAATTTAGGTTTTATGTTAGTTGCTAGGTTTCTATTTGTTTTAGGTGTATGTTGTTGTAAGTGAAAACGTTTGGCGTTATTTATATCCTGTTCTAGAGTTAAGGTGTAATTTTCATCAATTAAGTTTACTGTTTTATGAAGTACCGTATCTGTTAGGTATAAACTTTCTAGCATTTCAGTATTAGCACTTAGCGTAATTTCTTCTCCTGCTTTTGCAGAAATACTTATAGGTATACTAACAGAAGTATCATCGGGTAAAGATTGAATTGCTAAGTGACGATTATCGTTACCTATTGCTAGTGTTGTGTATAGACTAGTTTCATCATCTAGTCCATTAAAAACAGAGCTGTCCCAGCCATTATCAAAACCTAAACTGGTATTGTTATTAAAATAAATTGTAGTACTGACTTCATTATTATTTTTATTACTGAGGTTCAGTATTACCTTTTTTATAGGTTCTTCTCCATCTGATTTTGCATAGAATAAAGATGTTGTGTTGTTATGATTTTGTTTATCCTTGTCGAAATAAAGTTCTCCATCTGTAATACTTGACTTAACGAAGAATCCTTCACTAGGGAGTAACATCTTTGAGTTCGTGTTATTTATAGCAATATATTTATTTCCTTCACGTAGCCATAGGGTCTGTTCCACTAATGTGTCTTTATTATCATCTAGAATGTCTTTCGTGTTGTAGTATGCTGTAAACGGATTTCCTACTAAATTATAGTCCTTGTGAGTGCCTATGTTTACAGGGGTAGTTACACTAGTATTATTTATATTTCCTGTAAAGGTAATATCACCAGTCGTATTTAGTCTTGTGCCAAATCCAACTCCACTCATAAGTTCACCTATCATCATATTGGAATCCTTATTGTAATAATTCCAGTATTTATTATCTGTAAAGTCATTATGATAATAGCTAAAGGCTGTATTTCCTAGGGTACTGACTACAATATTAGTATTATTGGTTATATAGTCCTCTACGGTACCATTACATAGCGGAGAGGTTATTAATTCCCACTGATTACTTAGTGCTTTATGATAAATAACCTTGCCGTTAACATTCCCTTTAGCAATAAAAGTAGCTTTTTTTTCGATAGTCATATTACCAAATGTTACATCATCATTTACCGTAACAAATTTTCCATTAGGAATAATAATGCTATCATTACTCTTATGGGGTACTGCATTCTGATCCCAGTTACTGGCACTGTTCCAGTTATCATCTATACCTTGATACGTATAGGTGGTAATATCAGATTTAATAGAAACACTAGGGAAATGACTAATACCAATGATTACCTCATCCTTAGAGTTATTACCACTCCAGTTACTACGGTCATTAATCCTATTTTTAATTTCATCTATTGTGCCTATTAAGCTACCTTCATATTTCATGTTGTCAGTTTCATCGGCATTCGGAAATAGGGAAATAGCATCAACTCCGTTGGTTAGGTTACTGGGGAGGGTACTATGATTAGTAGAGTAGGTATCATTACTCCAAAAAGTTATAGGATTTGTATATGGTGTTGAGGTATTATCATCCATATTTTCGAAATTTCCTATAAGTTTAGCGGCATTAATTCCCGCAATGAAGGTAGGAGGAGCGTTATACGCATCAGTAGTATAAGCAAGTATGGTATCTCCTGTAG
>CAYYNF010000046.1:0-13032 GCA_964472695.1 uncultured Flavobacteriaceae bacterium | reverse complement strand
AATCAGGTAGAAAGTTGTCATTAACTGAATAAAAAGGTGCAAATACTTAAAATCCCATTTTAGTTAGTAGCTATAAGGATTTACTGTCGTATATTTGAACCAAGAAAGATGTGGATTTAGATTCATGTTATTTTCAAGTTAAGTATTAAGGTTTAAGTTTAAAAAGATTAGTAGTTTCTACTAATCTTTTTTTTTATTCTATTAATATACCTGTACGTATCCTACACTCTGATAGAAGTTTCAACTATTGAAAAATAAGGCACATAATCTTGGTATCAGTCAATTTTTATTATTTTTGACGTAAATTTTATTAAAGATGAGTATTACCCGACACGATTGGACAAAAGAAGAAATACTTGAAATATATAATAAACCTATGATGGACTTATTGTACGAGGCAGCAACAGTACATAGAGCACATCATGATCCTAATGTGGTACAGGTTTCTACTTTACTTTCCATAAAAACAGGTGGTTGCCCTGAAGATTGTGGGTATTGTCCGCAAGCAGCACGTTACCATACCGATATTGAGGGTAATGATTTGATGTCTGTACAGCAAGTAAAGGCACAGGCATTAAGAGCTAAAGCTAGTGGTAGTTCTCGTGTGTGTATGGGAGCTGCTTGGCGAAATGTAAAAGATGGTCCTGAGTTTGATAATGTCTTAGAAATGGTGCGTACCATTAATAAGTTAGATATGGAGGTATGTTGTACGCTAGGAATGATAACCGAAAATCAGGCTAAACGATTAGCAGAAGCAGGTTTATATGCTTACAATCATAACTTAGATACCTCAGAAGAATATTATAAGGAAGTGATTTCAACGAGATCCTATGATGACCGTCTAGATACTATAAAAAATGTTCGTAAAACAAACGTAACTGTATGTAGCGGTGGAATTATTGGAATGGGAGAATCAGAAGAAGATCGTGCAGGAATGCTAGTAGCTTTGGCTACTCTTGAATCACATCCAGAGTCTGTACCTATTAATGCGTTGGTTTCTGTGGAAGGGACTCCTATGCAAGACGAAAAGCCTGTGCCAATATGGGATATGATTCGTATGGTAGCAACAACACGTATTGTGATGCCAAAAACACAGGTGCGTCTCTCGGCAGGTAGAACAGAAATGACACGTGAAGGACAAGCTATGTGCTTTTTTGCAGGAGCGAATTCAATATTTGCAGGAGATAAACTTCTGACTACTCCAAATCCTGATGTGAATGAGGATATGAAAATGTTCGAACTACTAGGACTTACTCCGCAAAAAGCTTTCGTTAAAAAAGCTCAACCAAAAACTATAGAGGCAGAAGAGTCTCAGTTTGAGTCGTTAGGTGAAAAACCAAAATGGTCACGTCCAAAACATAATATAGTGCGTAATATTGAAGCTCAAAATAGGGATCAAGATACTATATTGAACACAGGAAATTAATTTTATAGAATATCAATATTATATAAATAGCCCTAAATCTTTTTGATCGTTTAGGGCTATTTATTTATGATAGTTAATTAATATCTCGGAGAAACTGTTGTTTATAATGAGAAAAAATAGCGTGTTTAGCTAAACCTATTTGTTGAGAACTATAGATTCCCGTATGTCCTGAGAATAAATAAGCTATGAAACAACCTATAGCAATATACTGACCTGAAGCAATGCCGAAGAGTTCAATCCCCATTAGAGTACAAGCAATAGGTGTATTCGTAGCCCCGGCAAACACCGCTACAAACCCAACTCCTGCTAATAGGTCAATTGGTAGAGGAATAAACCATACGAGAGTACTACCTAACGTAGCTCCGATGTAAAACAATGGAGTTACTTCACCTCCTTTAAATCCTGCTCCTAATGTAAATGTGGTTAAAACTAACTTAATTAAAAAATCATAAGGAGGCATTTGTTCGTTAAAAGAATTCATTATCGTAGGGATTCCTAGTCCAATATATTTGGTCGTTCCTATGGTGTATACTATTAAGGCTATAATAGTTCCTCCGACCATAGGACGAAAAGGAGCATAACTCAAATATTTTTTGAACATAGATGAAAAGAAATGTGAACCGAAAGAAAATAGACGTGCCGCAAGTCCGAATAATATAGCAGCTATGATAGTGTATAGTAAATATTTTAGATTCATATCAGGTGCAGTTATTGTAGGGTAAAGACTATGATGTCCTCCTAATAGACCACAAGAGTAGTTCGCAATTATCGCTGTAGTTAAACAAGGTAATAACGCTTCGGAAGTTATTTTACCAATAAGTATCACCTCTAAGGCAAAAATAGTTCCTGCTAAGGGTGTTCCAAAGACAGCCGAAAACCCCGCACTAATCCCCATCAAGAGAAGTATTTTTCGTTGAATACTATTCAGCTTAAAAAGTCTTGAAAATTGATCACTAATCGAAACACCTATTTGTACAGCTGTTCCTTCTCGTCCAGCAGATCCCCCAAAGAGATGTGTAGCTAATGTACCCAACAATACAAGAACTCCCATTTTTAAAGGAATAACCTTCTCAGGCTTATGATATTCATCAAGTATTTGATTATTTCCTTTTACGACATCTTCTCCGAAATAATGGTATACGAGCCCCACTCCAAAACCTGCTAAAGGGAGTGTCCAGATGATTATTGGATGTGCCTCCCTGTAGTCTGTACACCATTGTAAACTATTCAGAAAGATTGAGCCTGCTCCCCCCATAATTAAACCAATAGCTATAGCGATAGAGAACCATTGTAATAAAAATAGAAAATATGAACGATATTCCTTGAAATACTTTTTAGACATAAACTCAAAATTAGTAATTATTCGTAGGTATTTTCAATGAAATACCAACAAGCAGTACAAAGGTAGGTTTTTATATTGATCACATTGATCTGATACACGATTGTATATCTTTTGAGGTTAGTTACTAATGTTTTCTAATTTACAATCATCTATTCTGAGACCATTCAGAAAAGTGGAAAAAATGGAGTGTTTTAATAAAATTGAACAAAAGCACCCATTCACAGAAAAATAGATAGTGTTGAATGAAGAGTCTCTTTTTTGTTAGAAATAAAAGGAAAAACAATGTAAATTGTTGATATACAACAATAATAACAACCTGAAAATTTACTTAATTATGAAAGCTATTAACCGACTATTTACCAATATTTTATTTTCTGCTTTACTTTTATTTGTGCTTACTTCTTGTGAAAAAAACACAGTATACGCTGATGAATATATTCAGAATGGGACTACTATGGAAGAACAAGTCTCAGAAGTAGAATTAGGATTACATCAATTAGAAATAGCTAACATTGTACAGAATACTATTGGAGGCAATTCATATAATGATGCACAACAAGTAGAAAATGCTTGTGGAGATATTCATGGAAGTACTATTCTTTTAGAGTTAGATGGTTATTACGAAATTGAGTATATTGAATTTGCTTTCTGTAAAGCTGATCAGAATTATAAAATTAATTTACAAACTGATGTAGCAGTAAACAAAAGTACTACAGATTTTAAAGAAGTAAAAGCAACTGTTTACCAAGACCTTAATTGGGAAGCATACAATGGAAATATCACTGATACACAAACTATCGAATTCAAAAGTACTTATGGTAAATCATTAAAGATTAATGCTGTTGATTCAGAAGGACATGTTGTAAGTATTTCATATTTAAAAGTATACGGAACTAAATTATAATTTATAATAATTAGTTCTGTTTTATAGGTGATAAAACACATCCATCATAATTTAAATTGAAGTAACTTACGCTTAATACCAGTTACATCTTATAATATTTTACCTTTGTAATGAAAGTATAATGTTTGTTCCGTTGTTTATTATAAATTATTCATCCCTCTTAATAGCTCTGAATTATCTTTCCATCATCAGATAAATGTTTTTTTAAGAGTTTTCTATTCATTACTAACATTCTCTTTTTCTTAATCTTTGAAATTTTATAGTTCTTAAAAAAGTTGAGTCGCTCAACCAAATTTACGATCGCTATAGAAAGATCATAGGTTTATTCTCAGAATCTCAAATAGTAGTTTTAGAGTCCCCTAGTCAGCTTTACTCTTTTTTCCATAACTATTCTATTTGTAAATTGTATATTTATGCTATAACCTCCTTAGCATGGATATCAGTACTATATATCATTCTCAACAGAAATTCTTTAACACTAATCAAACGAAGTCTATTGACTTTAGAATAGAACAGCTCAAAAAACTAAAGAAGCTTTTGGAATCGCATGAGAGGGAACTTTTGGATAGTATCTATAAGGATTTCAAAAAATCAGCTTTTGATACTTATATTACTGAATTGTATCAAATATATCACGAGATAAATCTTTGTGTGAAGAAACTGAATCTATGGAGTAGACCAAAACGGGTAAAATCTCGAAGGATTAATTTTCCTTCGAGAGCTTATATTTATACAGAGCCTTTAGGCGTTGTTCTAGTTATAGGAGCATGGAATTATCCTTATCTTTTGGCCTTGAAACCTGTAGTTTCAGCTATTGCTGCAGGAAATACGGTTATTTTAAAACCTAGTGAATTAACTTCGGAATGTGCTAATATGTTGGCTAAAATTATTAATAATAATTTCGAAGATGGATATTTTTATGTACAAGAAGGGGGGGTAAGTGAAACACAAGAATTACTCAAATACCGATTTGATAAAATATTTTTTACGGGAAGTACACAGGTAGGTAAACTTATATATAAAGCAGCCGCGGAACAGCTTACTCCAGTTACTTTGGAATTAGGAGGAAAAAGCCCTTGTATTGTGTTGAGTGATGCTAATATTAATATAACAGCAAAACGATTGGTGTGGGCGAAATTCTTAAATGCTGGGCAAACTTGTGTAGCACCAGATTATGTGATTGTTCATGAAACTATCAAAGAAAAATTGTTAGAGGCTCTTAAAAAAGAGATTGAAACTCATTATACTAATAAAGTATCTGAAAACTACACCCAAATTATTAATCAAAAGAATTTTGATAGACTTGTAGGATTAATAAAAGAAGAAAATGTATGTCATGGGGGGGAAATTAACCGAGAGGAGCGTTTCATTAGTCCTACAATATTGGACAATATTGGTTTTGATCATGTATTAATGCAACAGGAAATATTTGGTCCCATATTACCAGTATTAACTTTTAATAGCCTTAGATCGGTAATTACTACCGTAAAAAAGTATCCCAAGCCATTAGCTTGTTATATTTATTCTAATGATGTAAAATCAATAAAAAGAATACTTAATCAGGTTTCGTTTGGAGGTGGTGCTATAAATGACTCTGTAGTACAATTATCTAATGACACTACCCCTTTTGGAGGTGTAGGTATGAGTGGTATAGGAAGTTATCATGGAAAGTATGGTTTTGATAATTTTTCTCACAAAAAAAGTATTTTGCATAAAGTGGGATGGATAGAGCTCAACTTAAAGTATGCTCCATATTCAGAAACCAAACTTAAATGGATTAAACGATTATTTGGTGTATAGTGCCGTCTTAGTTGAATAAAAATTTCCATTTATCCATCAGTGCGTATAAATCATAGTTTATAGCAGAAGCTTGTTCTTCTAAAATATCATCTTGAAAACTTCTTTGCAGGATATCTTCAATTAAATAATCTTCATAAACTCGATCAGGATGAAACTCTTCTTTCAATGAAATATCGAATAAATTGGCAGTTTTATCATAAATATATGCTTTAAATCCACTACGATATTCTTTCACCAGGTCATACATGGACACATTTGTTTGTCTATGTATTAATTTTACTAAAATCTGCCCTTCCGTACGTGTAAGTTTCTTGAGTTCAGGAGTCAGTTGCTTTTCTATGAAGCGTTGGAGATGACGAATATATTTCTTTTGTTTACGTTTCTTTTCGATTGATTTTAAGCTACTAATTACCTTTTTAAGTGTGTCTGCAGCCATTTTTGCGTATGGATATGCTCTACGGGTTTTTCGTTTCAATATATGATATTGTCGCAACCTTTGTTTGTCTGTAAATTTCAGTTTTTCTAAGATAAGAACTTCATTTAGAGAAATACTCTCGTTAGCTATTGAGTCTCCTTCTATGAGAAATAGCCATTTCTCATTAGAGTCATTGTTGTTAGCACTTTTTAATGAGTCTATTGATGTCTGAGCTATTAATTGTAATGGTATTATGAGCCAAATGAAAATAAGCCGCTTTAAGTTCATTTTAATAGAGTTTTACCTAATTAATATAGGAATAAGTATATTAAAAATAAAATTTCATTACCTAAAAAGAAGGAAAAGAATTATTAAATTAGCTTGAAATCAAGATAAAATTATAATGTCAAAAGATAGTATTTTAAACCAAAAGTCGTTAGACTTCTTAGAAGCTTATTTGAATAACCCTTCTCCAACAGGTTATGAGTGGGAAGGACAAAAAATTTGGATGGATTATCTAAAGCCTTATGTAGATGATTTTATTACAGATACTTATGGTACAGCGGTAGGGGTGATTAATCCTGAAGCTCCTTTCAAGGTCGTAATTGAAGGTCATTCAGATGAGATTTCATGGTATGTTAATTATATTACAGATAATGGATTGATTTATGTAATTCGTAATGGAGGGAGTGATCATCAGATAGCTCCGTCAAAACGTGTTCATATTCATACTAAGAATGGTATTGTAGATGGTGTTTTTGGATGGCCTGCCATTCATACACGCAGAGGAGGAGTAAAAGAACAACCTCCAAAATTGGATAATATTTGTATTGATGTTGGTTGTGATACTAAAGAAGAAGTTCTAGCACTAGGCGTACACGTAGGTTGTGTAATTACATATCCAGACAAATTTATGATATTAAACAAAAATAAGTTTGTGTGTAGAGCTCTTGACAATAGAATGGGAGGCTTTATGATTGCCGAGGTTGCACGTTTGTTAAAGGAAAATGGTGATAAATTACCATTTGGCTTATATATTACTAACTCAGTACAAGAAGAAATCGGGTTGCGTGGTGCAGAAATGATTACACAACGCCTTAAGCCAGATGTGGCTATTGTGACAGATGTGTGTCATGATACTACTACTCCAATGATAGAGAAGAAGATAGAAGGAGATACTAAAATTGGTAATGGTCCTGTAATTTCTTATGCACCTGCAGTACAACAGAGACTAAGAGACCGTATTATAGAAACGGCTGAAAGTAAAGAAATTCCTTTTCAGAGGTTAGCCTCAAGTAGGGCTACAGGAACAGATACAGATGCCTTCGCTTATAGTAATGGAGGTGTGCCTTCTGCGTTAATTTCTTTACCATTACGTTACATGCATACTACTGTAGAGATGGTGCAAAGAGAAGATGTAGAAAACGTAATTAAATTGATCTATGAAACTCTTCTGACTATTCAGGATGGAGAAACTTTTAGCTATTTTGAATAGTTAATAAGAAAGTAATTTAATTTTTCGATTACATTAATGATTATATTAGAGAAGAGGTTGCATTCATGTGATCTCTTTTCTATTTGTAAATTGTATTATAACAATTATGGATGACGAATTGATAGATGTTATCAACGAAAAAGGAGAGCTAACAGGAAATGTAGTGCCTAAATGTCAGGCTCATAAAGAGGGATTATTACATGCTAGTGTACATGTTTGGATTTGTGATGATCGAGATAGAGTATTATTACAAAAGAGGGCTTCAGGGAAACCTATATACCCTAATTTGTGGGATGTTTCTGTTGCAGGGCATCTTTCAACAGGTGATACCCCAATAGAGGCTGCAGTAAGAGAAGTTTTCGAGGAGGTAGGTTTAACTATTGATGTTTCTCAGCTCAAGTTGATTCAAAAAAGGTTAAGTCGAAAACAACCTACAGCTGATATATTAGATAACGAGTTACATTATATCTTTTTATGTAATATAGGTGAAGCTCCATTAGAACTAGTATTACAGTCCGAAGAAGTGGAAGAAGTTAGTTGGGTAAATTTTGTAGATTTCTCTAAGACGATAACTTCCGATTATGATAAATATTTTGTACCACATGGAATTGACTATTACGATACTATAAGTAGTTTTTTGATCAATATTCCGTAAGATCTTTTTTTTATAGAATAATACTAATTGAATTATTATTAGTTGTATAAATAAGTTGGTATAACTTACGGAATATTAATTATATCTTTATTTACTTATTGTAATTTAGCAAAATCTTTAGCAAAGTAGCTAGCGATAATTTGAGCTCCTGCACGTTTAAAAGCCATCAATTGCTCCAGCATTACAGCATCATGATCTAGCCATCCTTTTTCAGAGGCAGCTTTAAGCATAGCATATTCACCACTTACTTGATATACAGCTATAGGTGTATCAATTTCATTAGCGAGGTCCCTTACAATATCAAGGTATGCTAAGCCAGGTTTTACCATTACGATATCAGCTCCTTGATTTATATCGGCAACTGTTTCGGATAGAGCCTCCTTACGATTAGCATAATCCATTTGATAGTTTTTCTTGTCTCCAAACCCAGGTGCCGAATCTAGAGCATCACGAAAAGGTCCATAGAATGCAGAGGCGTACTTAGCACTATAGCTCATAATCCCAGTGTTCACGAATTGATGATCTTCTAAAGTTTCTCTAATTCGTTCAATACGTCCATCCATCATGTCGCTAGGTGCTACGAAATCAGCTCCTGCTTGTGCGTGTGAAAGCGACATTTGAGATAAGACTTCTACCGTAGGGTCATTTACAATATATCCGTTTTCGACAATACCGTCATGACCATAAGAAGAATAAGGATCTAAAGCCACATCTGTCATCACTAACATTTCGGGAACAGCATCTTTTATTGTTTTCACAGCACGTTGCATAAGTCCATCGGGGTTTATGGCTTCTGTTCCTTTATTATCTTTTAAGTGATCAGGTACTTTTACAAATACCAATACCGCTTTTAGCCCCATTGTCCAAAGTTCTTTTACTTCTTTGGATAATAGATCTAAACTATAGCGGTAATAGTTAGGCATCGATGCAATTTCTTCTTTGATTCCTTTACCTTCAATTACAAATAAAGGTACAAGGAAATCATCACAAGAAACTAGGTTTTCTCTTGTAATTGATCGTATAGCGTTTGAGACTCTTAAACGTCTATTTCGAATAAGTGGAAACATATTTTTCTTATTTAATAAGTTTCAAAATTAATCATCTATGAATTACAAAAAAGACCTATGTAGAAATATTTTTTGATAATAGAGAAGGCATTTACATCATTTCAACCATCTCTTCTTCTTCCTCAGAATAGGTGCAGTTTTGTAATAGATCTAGGTATGATTGTGCTGCTAAATCAAGGCTTGTACCACCTGAAGCAGGATCATATAAATTATCACTAATATTAAAAATACCATAACCGTAATTCGAAACTCCAAGATGTGTGAGTGCACAATAATCGTAAAGAGCTCTGTTCTTTGTGATATTAATAGCTCCTAAAAATTGAAGGTTTTCTAGTCCGCTTAAATTTTCTAATAAATCATTAGAACGCACATTTAGAGTTTCCCCAATATAAACTAAGCTTTCAAGTCCTGAGAAATTAATTATCGATTCGAAATGATGAACATAAAAAGAACCGCTTATTACTGATAAATTTTCGAGTCCAGAAAAATCATACAATTGATCTGTTTCACCAATAGTAAATACTCCTCCAATAATTTCTAAATTGTTTAAACCTTCAAAAGAGGTTAGTGCGTAATTATTATCAATTTGGAAATCAATCTCAACTTTAGTTAAATTGTTCAACCCTCTGAAAGAGTCTAAATTTGTATTTCCTACAATTTGAAGGTACCCCCCAATATTTTCTAGGTTATTTAAACCATCCAAGTAATTGAGATTAATATTATCCGTTATTGATACATGTTCATCTATATAAGTTAATCCATCTAACCCTTTTAAACTCTCTAAACTCGTATTTTTACTAATATTAAGGAAGCCTTCATTTAGGCTCTCGATATTCTCTAAACCTTCTAAAGATATTAGAGAAGTATTAAAATCAATCTTTATATTATGAGTAACTTCAGAAATTCCTGATAATCCTGATAGATCGGAAATACTTAGATTCCCTATAACTTCTAAATCCTCAACACTACTGATATTGTTTAACCCATCAAGACTCATTAGAGCAGGATTCTCGATAAGTATTAAATCAAAACCGATGCTCTCTAGATTCTCTAAAGCACTGATATCTTCTAGTGTTTCATTTTCCATTATTGTAAGACTCCCTCCTACTGTTTCTATGTTGTCTAAACCATTTAGATTCTCTAGTTCAGTAGTCTCTAGCACCTCAAGATCCCCTCCAATATATTGTACGGAGCTTAATATACTAAGGTCTGTACATTCCCGAAGTACTAATTTCCCATTAAATCGTTCATAAGGAGCTGAACTCATTAATTGCTCTAGTTTTTCCTGTCCTACAATTACAATATCATTGGGGTAAGTAAGGTTTAATTCGTTTGGACTATTACTGTAGTAAGTTTCAGGTGATGTTCCTGGTTCGGTACAAGCTGTAGTTGCTAAGCATAATACATATGCAAGTATAATGTAAATACTATTATAGTCTACATTTACTGACTTTTTTAGGTTAAAAAGCATAATGTTTAGGTTTAAGTGTTTTAAATATATGAAAAATATTCAAAAAAATAGACAAAAGGTACATAAAGACTTCGTATGTGTAAGGTTTGTACGTTGTTTACCTGTAGTGTATTATGTTTTTAGTGTAAAATTTATGGGAAATGAATATAGAGTTATCTAGAATTAACATTTGGTATTGTTTCAATAACGCTTTCGTCTATTGATTCTTTGGTGCTATTACTGTTTTTTGTGTAAAAGACGTTTAAATACTGACGATTATCTATTATTGGTAGTATAAAGAGGACTAATAGATATTAAAAATAGGTGTAAAAAAATATGCATCTATTTACGAAACCATGATCATGGTTTCGTAAATAGATGCATTTGTAGGATTGAATTTAAAATATAGTGCCAACTTCTGTTAGGAAAACACAAGGCTTTAACACATCATTTGTAGATTGATAATTTCCTGTTTTGTGAGTGAACGATACTTACCTCTACCTAAATCTTTTTTTGTTAAACCAGCATAACTCACACGATCTAGATAATTGATTTTATATCCTAGTTTTTCGAAGATGCGTATTATTACACGGTTTTTTTGTGAGTTGATACGAATACCTACCTCTTTTTTATTTCCATTTTCAACATAAGATAACTCCTGTACTTTCACAGGATGTTCATCTAGTCTTACACCTTCTAAGATTTTATCGAAATCAACCTGAGATAATGGCTTATCCAGTTCTACATGGTAAAGCTGCCTAGTGTGTCCAGAGCTATTAAGCATGCCTAAAAATGAATCATCATTGGACAATAATAATAAACCACTAGCATTACGGTCCATCTTTCCTACAGGTTTCAACAGGGATTTACTAGCCTTATGTGTTAAAGAATACACAGTCTTCTGTACATTAGACGAATTCATTTCTAAGGTAAACCCTTTAGGCTTATTGAGTAAGAGGTAAACTTTTTCTATTGGTTTTACTAGTTGTCCATCAAAACGTACTTCATCATTAGGTTTTACTCGAAACCCCATTTCAGTAATAATTTCTCCATTTACACGTACACTTCCTGTTGATATATATAGGTCGGCATCTCTTCGGTTACAAAGTCCTGCATTACTGATATATTTATTTAAACGTATACTATCAGTGTCTAATATTGATTTCTGAGTTTTCTTAGGACCTGCTTTTTTATTGCTGTCTTTTATATTTAAACGCTCATCACGTGAAATACTTTTTCCTTTTCGTAATCCTGTTTTCTTTGAATGCTTCTTTCTACCTTGACTCATACGTTAGTAATTTCATACAAAGATACAGGAAAATCTTTTAGTGTCTGTATCAAGCTTTATCGTATTAAATAACTAGTTTTCTAAATCCGAGTAAATCGGTCGGATTTAGAAAAATAATTATTTATATGAGTTTATAGATCATATTACAGAATTATACTAAATTCCCAGAGCTTGACCTCCACCTACTTGAATCGTTTCAGCTGTTATAAATGCAGCATTTTCACTAGCTAAGAATGATACTACATTAGCTACATCTTCGGGTTGTCCTAACCTACCTAGCATAATATTATTCGCCCAAGACTTAAATACTTCAGGTTTTGTTGATTTAATTTGTTTATGAAAGTCGGTGTCAATAGTACCTGGTGACACAGCATTAGCACGTATCCCATATTCGGCCAAATCTTTCGCTAGTGCTCTAGTGAGTGTATGGACAGCACCTTTAGAGGTTCCATAAATACCAGCACCAGGCCCCCCTGCATTCCAACCAGCATTAGAGGTATAGTTAATAATAGATGCATTATCACCTTTCTTTAAGTAAGGAATTGCCGCCCGAGAGGTGAAGAATGCTGAATCAAGATTTAGTGCCATAACAAACCTATAGAATTCGGTGGACATCTCTTCAAAACGCTGACGCCCTCCAAGCCCTCCAGCATTATTTACAAGTACATCAATCTTGCCATACTTATCACCTATTTTTTTGATGTTTTCGTTAACAGCATTTTCATCAGTAACATCAAATCCGTAGTATTCTGCAATGATTCCTTCTTTGTTGAGTTCCTGTATGCATTTAGCTCCCTGTTCGTCCTCAATTCCATTCAATACTACAAGATACCCATCTTGCCCTAGTCTTTTAGCTACAGCGAAACCGATTCCTCCTGTAGCACCTGTAATTACAGCTATTTTATCCATTTTTATTTATTTACTTTTATTATGACATTATTAAAAAAATGTGGAATATCATCCTCTACAAAGGATACCAGAAACTTATTTAATTTCTCTTGAAAATGAACTTTCAACATTGTTGTTTACCGTTTTCCAAAGAAAGTTTTTGAAATCTAAAATTTCAAAAAATATAAGCATTTACCTTTGTAAATGTTTCTTACGCTTAAAAATGATATTATTTCGATTAAATTAACATTTTATTTTATTCTAACAACCATCTTTATATATATTAACACATAAGACAATTT
>CAYYNF010000045.1:0-13669 GCA_964472695.1 uncultured Flavobacteriaceae bacterium | reverse complement strand
AAATTAAGAAAATCAGAATCGTCTATTTAAACTGAATGAAAAAATTATTAGATTACACCAAATTTTAATATATGCCTTACCTAAATTGGATATGTGATGATGATCTCATAAAACACACTAAAAACCTATTATTATCAGCACAAAACGCTAAACAAAAAAAACAAAAAGAATTTCATAAAAATGTTATTGATCCATTTCAAGCTATCTTTGAAATGGCTGGGTATCCAATAGATAATATTGATTGGAAAAAAGCTGAATTAGCTAGACAAGTTGGTAAAACTGTACAAAATAAAATAGGAGAATTCCATCAAAATATTTTAGGAAGTGTAAACAATTGGGATAATTTAGGTACTGGACAAATAGTTGATTTGAAATCATCACAAAGTCAAATAATAGCCGAAGTAAAAAATAAGCACAATACAGTAACTGGCTCTAAAAAAGTTGATGTATATGATCAACTAGCAGATTTAGTAATGCCGAATACCAGTATTTATAATGGTTATACCGCATATTTTGTTAATATAATTCCAAAAGGCAAAACAAGATACAATAGACCTTTTACTCCATCTGATAATACTAATGGCACAAAGAGACGTTCTAATAATCTGATAAAAGAAATTGATGGAGCTAGTTTTTATGATATTGTGACAGGAGATCAATCTTCATTAAGGGATCTATATTTCGTTTTACCTGATGTAATTCACTATATACTTGGAAAGAGTCAATTATCTAATACCGATAAAATTGCCTTACATGAATATTTTAATAAAGCTTTTTAGATTTCTAATAAAAAGAATATGTAAGATTAAAATATAATCCTGCTCCCTTTAAAAAAATTGCGAAAGGCTTACAGTAATTTTGCTAAAAATCTATTTACAGTATTTACATGACTCCAACAACAGAACTAGTAGCACACCTAGAAAGCTTTTTAACCACACGTCGAAAAAACAACAATCACAAAGTACTCTCAGAACGTACTTATCATTTTACCGTGGCTATTGAAGATATTTACCAACTACACAATACAAGTGCGGTAATGCGTAGCTGTGACATTTTTGGGGTACAAGACTTACATGTAATTGAAGAACATAACCTAAAACGTATTGATAGAGAAATTGCTATGGGTGCTCAAAAATGGGTCGATGTACATCGTTACCACACAACAAAAGACTGCATAGATACACTTCGAGAAAAAGGATATCAGATAGTCGCTACATCACCTCATGGTAATAACAGCCAAACTCTAGAAACGTTCGATATTAGTAAACCTTCTGCTTTTTTCTTTGGAAAAGAGGATATAGGACTAAGTGACTATGTACTACAACAATCGGATGTGCAGTTGAAAATTCCTATGTATGGCTTTACCGAAAGCCTAAATATTTCTGTTACCGCAGCTATTATTTTACACGATGTTATCAATAAACTAAAAAAATCGAACCTCAACTGGCAACTTACCCCTGAACAAATATTAGCTAAACGCTACGATTGGGTATGTAAAGTAATCAAAAGCCACGAAAGTATCACACAACGATTCCTAGAAGAAAACAATATTGAAAAGTAACCTTGCAACTAGACTAAAACTGATACCCCAAACGCACACTAATATTACGCCCTAACTCATCTGAAAAGTAACGCATACGATTAAGATAATCACGGTAAGAAACATCAAAAAGATTCTCAACACCAAGTGACACATCAAAATCTCTATTAATAAAATTTAAAGATGACTTTAACCTAAACCCTACAAGTGTATAAGCAGGTGGTGGCGGTATAAACTCTGTTAGTAAGGAAAAATGATTTTGTTGCATTACACGTTTTAAAGAAGCATTGAACTGTGTATTTTTAAAACACTTTCGATCACCTAATGCATAAGTAATACCTAACGAAGCGTTATTAGGCGACATAAAAGGTAAAGCAATATCATTAGACTGATCATGACCTCTCAGATAAGCCCCTTTCAACTGTAATGATAACTGATGAATAGGGCTATATATTACACTAAAATCTAAACCATAAAGTAAAGCGTTGGTTTGACGGTATCGAAATACAGGAAAACTTCCTCTTGGACTATTACTAGTGCCATCTGAAATAAGATAAATATAATCACTAATAGGGTTGTAATAGAATAATGACTGTATGCTAAACTTATTAGAAGGAGTGTACTCTAGCTTGAAAGTAGATTTAAAACTCGTTTCGGAAACCAAATTAGGATTACCAAACTCTAAAGAAGCTACCCCTTGATGTAAACCTTCTATATATAATTCGCTAATATCAGGTGGTCTATTAGTAATTCCTGTACTTAAACTTAAAGCTAACTTTTTATACTTTCTAGAAATAGAAGTCGCAAAACTAGGGTTTATAAAATTACGCTGAAAATTCTCAATTACCCGAACACTTTTCGTAGCATTATGTAAATGTCCTGACAACCTCGCTCCTATATCATACTTATAACTACCTGAACGATTTTTATAAGTCACAAAAACTCCAAAATCATCTGCATTATAATGAGGATACAAAGGATAAGTCAAGGTACCTGATACATTCGTATTTTGAGTTTGTGTTGATTGCCCACCTACTTTCAATTCATTGTTTTTAGATGTTTTTAAGGCATAAGTCAATTTGTAGTAAGCTGTTCTTTTATCTAGATCTAATGCAGGTAAACGTGTACGATTGGAACGCCTTCTATCATATTCTTTTCGTTGGTTTCGTTGATTATTATAACTAAACACTAAACGTGACAATTGCGAAAATTTATAAACTGCATCTAACTGCAAGGTGCGATGCTTTACCGACTGATAAGGAGCTTCAAAATCATAAGAAAAGTAACTATTAGTACCTGCTGGAACACTTCTATTTAAGGCATTTGTAAGAGATGTTCCTGAATCATTAAATGCTCCTGATAAAGAACCTATTTGATTTTGAAAATAGGAAGTCGTAAAGTTAGCTTTTAATTTTCTCCCTAACTTTCGTTGTAATTGCAATTTGGAACTATATTGCTCTCCACCTGTATTGGTCAGAAAATAATTAGGCGACTGGAAATCACCAAAACGCTTATAAGTCATTATAGCATTTATAGCCGCTACACGATCTTCATACTTAGACAAACGCAAATTCACTGTATTCCCTCTAGAATTGGTATCGTAATTATAATGTAGACCTCCATGAAGATGTGGTTCTCTTTTAAGCTCATGAGGCTCAAAAACCACCAATGCAGTAACCGAAGGTGCATTATATTCTAAAGTTGAAACCCCTTTAACTACCGTAACATGATCGGCAGCAAACATATCTATTTCGGGCATGTGATCATTTCCCCATTGCTGTGAAGTGAGACTAGCCCCATCTACAATATAACCTACCCTGTTACCTGTAAGTCCATGAATAACAGGTTTAGAAACTCCTCCCCCATTCTTTAAGGCACTCACTCCAGTAACGTGCTCTAGAAACTCTCCTAAAGTCTTATTCGAATTTTGAACAACTTGCTCTTGATCTAAGGTCTCATTTTCTTGTATAGCATGTACTTTTCCTCCGTGAATTATTGCCTCATTAAGCGTACTGGCTTGATGTTTTAAACTTATATTTAGAACGGTATCTTCCTTAAGTTCTATATACTGAGAATAGGTCTTACAACCTAAATGTGACACCTCAATATGATATGCTCCTTCACACAAATCTTTTAAACAAAACTTTCCTTCTTCATTAGAAATACAGCAATTTTGTCCTCCTTTTATACATATATAACAGTCTGATAACTGCTCTCCATTTTGATCCTGAATAACACTACCCAATAATGATAAGGAACATTGTTGTGCATTAACAATAAAGAGCGTACCGACAAACATAAACAACACTAAAACACGACTCATATTCAAAAACAATAATACTATTTTACTAAAAAAAGCTACCCCGTAGAACGGACTAGCTTATTATATATATTTCCTAAACTACAGATAACTTAGTTGATGTCTATATTCACTTCTGTTACACCTTCTTCGATGAACACAGGGAAGTCTATATTAAAATCTTCTGATCCCCCAGCTGTTTCGATATCAGTGTTAGGCTTTACTGACTCATGTAATAAAGTTACATTCAACGATCCTTCACTTACATCTCCTGTAGTCAATGTAAAATCTAAACCAAATACATCTCCGTTATCATCTTGGCTAAGATTATCTACAGTTACATTAAGCTCATCTGATGGCGTATAGAAAAATTGGTGTAATGTATTTTCTTTTATAATTTCATTTGTTACATTGTCACCTTCATGGTGATCTTCTTCTTCCTCCTCTTCTTCTTCATCATCATGATCATGCTCTGATTCATTTAAGATCTCTAGAGTACCTGTATACTCAGTGTTAGCCGCCAAAACGATATCATCTATTTCTATTTCATAATCTGCACCATCACCATCTTCATCAAAAGCAACAAACTCCTCGATATTTCCTTCCCCATCTTCTAATTCTATAATCACAGTAGTAATTAATTCGTGCTCGTGTTCTAGCTCAACTGTTGGTGCATCATCCGAAGTACATGAATAAAAAGCAAACGTACCCATTACTAAAAGTGAACCTAATTTTTTCATAATTTCTATTTTCTAAAAGTTTGATTAATTACATTTTTGACAAGTACCTGATAACATCATATTTACAGATTGAACTTTATATCCATCTGGTAAATTAGGAGTTACAGGAATATCCATACACTCTACAGTACCACAGTCTTCACATCTAAAATGATAATGATCGTGATGATGATGCCCGTCTTCACAAGTTTTACACAAGGCAAAATACTGTTTCCCATCATCTCCTAATATTTTGTGTACTATTCCATCTTCACAAAAAGAGTTAAGAATACGATAAATAGTAGCACGATCCATAGGAGTAGTCAACTTCTGAGCTATTAACTCTTGACTCATTGCCTGAGAATGCTCCTGAAGTATATTCAGTACTGCTAATTTAGAGTTCGTATTTCGACGTTTTGACATACTTAATGCGATTGTATTGCAATAATAAGAAGTTTTTAAAACAACAACAAGAAACAAACTAAAAAAAGCGTTATTCACTAAAGTAAACAACGCTTTTTTCGAACTTCGAAATAAGTTATTTAATACTGCTCAATAAATGCTTGTATTTTATTTTCTAGCTCTTCAGAAGCTTGAACCAAAGGTAACCTAACCACACTTTCACAAATATTTTGAGCTTTTAATAAAGCCTTAATTCCTACAGGATTACCTTCTTGAAAAGCATAATCTATGGCATCGGTAAGCTTATACATACCCGTGTAAGCTTCTGTATTTTTACTTTCTAAACCAAGTCGGATAGACTCTGAGAAATCTTCAGGGAAAGCCTGCCCCACAACAGAAATAACACCATGCCCTCCTGCAGTAACAAGACTAAGTGCTAGTAAGTCATCACCTGAAACTACTTTAAACCCAACAGGTGCTGATTTTATAATTTCGAGTACCTGAGCTATATTATCCGTTGCTTCCTTAATACCAATAATATTATCATGTTGAGCTAACCTAAGCGTAGTTTCTGCAGTCATATTCACTCCCGTTCTACTAGGAACATTATACAACAAAATTGGTAATTTGGCATTATCAGCTAAGGCTGTATAGTGTTGGAAAATCCCTTGTTGAGAAGGCTTGTTGTACATAGGTACTACAGATAATATTGCCTGGAAGTTTTCTACATCTACCTCAGCAATCTGATCTAAGATTTCCTGTGTATTGTTCCCTCCAACACCTATTACTAAAGGCAAACGTTTATTATTAACTTTTATAATATGATCTGTAATTTGTTTTTTCTCTTCTTTTGATAAAGTAACCGACTCAGCTGTCGTACCCAGAACAACTAAATATTCTACATTACCCTCAATACAGTGATTTACTAACCTAGTTAGTCCATCAAAATCAATAGTACGATCAGTATTGAATGGTGTTGCTAAAGCAATACCTGTACCTACTAAAAAATTACTCATATTATATTATCTCTAAAATTTTAAGATATTTCTTTAACTCACTTACAAATAAATCTTGCTTTGAATAAGAAACACCTAATACTAAATCATTAATCCCATTATTAACACAAGCGAAACCTACTTTAAATTTTGCTTTTGATGCTGAAGCTACGAAATTAAGATAAGGGTCTTCATTATCATAAAAGTTAATCAACACATCAATCGTTTCATCATTGACAAAGTCTCTTAACGAGGTAGTATTAATATCTCCTGTAATAGAAAAATCAGCATCACTATAATAAATGACATTCATATTATCGATATCTGCAACTTCCTGTTTTTGATCCTTAAAAGCAACCACGCTAAACTTATCTAAATCTATAGCAAATTCATGAGCGAACTGTTGTAATGAAGATAAATCTATATTCTGACGCACATCAGTAACTACAGCTATTTTATTAAGCCTAATAGTACCTACATAAGGTGTTCTTTTCTTAAGACAAGTGACTACCGCCTTTTCTACAGATTTGTTTTTAATACTTTTTAACATGTATCAATAAATGAGATGCAAATGTAGCTATTTTTGCGAATTATTTTTCACTTTCAATCCAAGAAATCACAGTACTATCTAATGGCGAAACCCTTGGAGCTATTTTATCAACTAAAAAACCCTGACTATCAATCAAATATTTCTGAAAATTCCATGACACTTTACTATGCATAACGCCATTTTTCAGCTTTTGTGTCAAAAAACTATATACTTCATGCTTTTCAGTTCCCTTTACAGTTATTTTCTTCATCATAGGAAAAGACACTCCATAATTTTTAGTACAAAAACTATGTATTTGCTGATGATCACCTGGTTCTTGCCCCATAAAATCATTACAAGGAAAACCTATAATTTCAAAATCTTGATCCTTATAGCGTTCATAAAGCTCTTGTAAATCTTTATATTGAGGCGTAAGACCGCATTTAGAAGCCGTATTCACAATCATAACCTTTTTCCCCTTTAGACTTTTAAAATCGAAAAGGTCACCTGAAAGGGACTCCACATTAAACTGATGAATAGAATTCTTTTCAGGATCAAGAGTAGTACGATCAATCGGCACTTTTGATGCAGAACATGAGCACTTAGAAAAGAGTGATGATATAAAGGATAAAAACATATGATAAAATACTTATTTTAAAACCTAATACAATAGTCTTAGTTTTTTGAAGATTTTACTTAAAAAATAAGTCATAGTATTAAATTAGCATGACTAAATTAACTTTTATCCCAATAAAGTATTCACAAGGTTTTCATAATTTACTTCTGATTGCTCTCCCGTATTCATATTTTTAAGCACGAATAGTTTACTTTCTATTTCTTTATCTCCCACCAAAACTACATACGGAACTTGTCTCTTATTAGCAAAATTCATTTGTTTTTTCATTTTAGCGGCATCAGGATATAATTCTGCTGTAATCCCTTGCTTTCTTAAATTCAGAATAGTTTTATAAACATGAGTCGCTTCTTTATCTCCGAAATTAATAAACAAAGCCTGCGTATTTGGAATCACCTCTTTAGGGAATAGATCAAGCTCTTCTAACACTAAATAAATACGATCTAAACCAAAAGAGATCCCTACCCCACTCACATTTTTAAGTCCGAAAATACCTGTAAGATCGTCATAACGACCACCTCCACCAATAGATCCTATACGTACGCCACTTGGTGCTGCTACTTCAAAAATAGCACCTGTATAGTAATTCAATCCTCGTGCTAAAGTGACGTCAAGATCGAGCATTGCGGTTTGTAATCCTAATTCCGTAATTTTATCAATAATAAAACGTAACTCCTCTACTCCTTTTCGTCCTTCTTCTGAAGCTTCTAAAAGCACTTCGAGCTGTGATAACTTTGCAGAAAAGTTTCCTGAGAATTCAAAAATTGGAGAAATCTTTTGAATAGCTTCTTCAGAAATACCTTTGGCTAACATTTCTTTTACTACCCCTTCTTTTCCTATTTTATCTAATTTATCTAAGGCAACCGTAAAATCAATTAACTTATCTTTTTCACCAATTACCTCAGCAATTCCAGAAAGTATTTTTCGATTGTTCATTTTAATAGTTACACCTTCTAAGCCTAGACTCGTAAAAACATGATCATATAGCTGTATAAACTCTACTTCCTGCCATAATGAAGCACTTCCTACAACATCAGCATCACACTGATAAAACTCTCTAAACCTTCCTTTCTGAGGACGATCAGCACGCCAAACAGGTTGTATTTGGTATCGTTTAAAAGGAAAATCTATCTCATTTTGATGCTGTACTACATAACGAGCAAAAGGCACTGTAAGGTCATAGCGTAATGCTTTTTCGCTGATTTGTGAAGTTAATTTCTGACTATCTCTCTCTGATAAGTAATCAGGATTAGCTTTCTTAAGATAATCTCCACTATTCAATATTTTAAAAATCAACCGATCCCCTTCTTCACCATATTTCCCCATTAAGGTAGCACTATTTTCGAAACTCGGTGTTTCAATAGGCTGAAAACCAAAATGCTGAAAATGCGTTTTGATCGTATTCATAATATAATTACGCTTAGCGACTTCAACTGGTGAAAAATCTCTCGTTCCCTTAGGTAAGGATGGTTTTTGTGCCATAATATTTTCGTTCTTGTTTTATATAAGTGCAAATATCCACATTTTAATATTTCTATAAAAATAATGCCCAACAAGCAGACAATAAAAAAAGCCTCAAGATGAAGATACATCTTAAGGCTTCTTTATTTTTTTTATAAAAACGTTCTCTTAGAACTGCTCTCTTCCCGAAAAATGGAAGTCAGACTCTATTTGAGCATTTTCGTCGCTATCACTTCCGTGTACAGCGTTATTTCCTATAGACTCAGCATAAAGCTTACGAAGCGTTCCTTCAGCAGCCTCAGCAGGGTTTGTGCTTCCGATCAAAGTTCTGAAATCCTCAACAGCATTGTCTTTTTCTAAGATTGCCGCCACGATAGGACCACTTGACATAAATTCAGTTAATTCTCCGAAGAAAGGTCTTTCCTTGTGTACTGCGTAAAATAACTCAGCGTCTCTTAAACTTAACTGTGTCATTTTCATAGCAACAATACGAAAACCTGCAACTGTAATTTTATTTAACATAGCTCCGATGTGTCCATTAGCTACAGCATCAGGCTTAATCATTGTAAAGGTTCTATTTGCCCCCATAATTTATTATATAATTTTAAGCAAAAAAGAGAAAAAAAAATGAAGTAAAAAAACGAATCTTAATAGAATTTAAAAGACCAAAACTACACAAAGGCTCACAACGAAGTTAAAACACTGATATTTAAAATTATAACCTTAAAAACAAGAACTAATAAATTAAACTCACAAAATCTAACTCAACTTTTTCTTAGCAAATCAGTCAGTTTTTTTACAAGTTACAGAGAGGCTACTTCGGGTTTTAAAACTATCTTAGCGGTTATGAATAAAGAATCTTACGAAATATTACAAGGAATTTTAGAACAACCTAAAAACATTGTTATTATTCCTCATAAAAATCCCGATGGAGATGCTATGGGATCTTGCTTAGGGTTAAAATTATTTTTGGATAGTAAAGCACATAAAACAACTGTTATTTCTCCTAATCAATACCCTAATTTCCTAAATTGGTTACCAGGAAATGAAGAGGTGGTTATCTATGAAAATGAGCAAGAAAAAGCTACTGAAATAATCAATAACGCAGCACTCATATTTACGCTAGACTTTAATCACTTAGGACGCTGTGGAGACTTAGAAACACCTCTTAGATCAGCTACTCATGCCGATTTCGTTATGATTGATCATCACCAGCAACCTGATGACTATGCTCGATTCACGTATAGCGACACCAGCATTTGTGCGACCTCTCAAATGGTATATCATTTTATTGAAAATCTAGATGAAACGGCACGTATAACTCCTGAAATAGCAACATGTCTATACACAGGAATAATGACTGATACAGGCTCTTTTAGGTTTCGATCAACTACAAGCACTACACACAGGGTTATCGCTTCATTGATTGATATTGGTGCCGATAATGCGAAAATTCATCAAAATATTTATGACACGAATACCCTTAGTCGATTACAACTACAAGGAAAAGCACTACAAAACCTAACCGTAATTCCTGAATACCGCACGGCATTTATTCAACTGAGTCAAGATGAATTAGATGCCTGTAATTACCAAAAAGGAGATACCGATGGATTTGTAAATATCGGACTATCACTAGAAGGAATTATATTTGCTGTACTATTTACCGAAAATGAAAAAGAGGGAATTATCAAAATTTCATTCCGTTCTAAAGGTGATTTCTCTGTGAATGAGTTTGCCCGTAATCACTACAACGGAGGAGGACACAACAATGCATCTGGAGGACGTAGCGAACAAAGCCTTGAACAAACGATCTCTGACTTTCAAGAGTTATTACCAAAATACAAAATGGCACTATCATGCAATTCCTAAAACTTATTTACCTAACAAGTATTAGTCTTTGCTTAATGAATGTTACGAGTTGTAAAAAAACAATAGCACGTGAACCTATTAGTCAAAGATCAGGAAGTTTGATCAACACCTCTATAAAGCGTAATCAAAGATTAAAACAAGAAGAAGAAAATATTATCAAAAAAATCATAAAAGAGGATTCACTAAATACTTATTTGGAATCTGGTAGTGGTTTTTGGTATTTTTACAAGAAACAAGATACCATCACTAAACCCAAACCTAAAACAGGAAGTCGTGTGAGTTTTGAATATAACCTACGTTATATTAACGGTGATACTATTTACAGCCAAACTGAAATAGGTAAACAAGAAACAATAATCGACAAAGAAGAATTATTTTTTGGACTACGTGAAGGTTTGAAATTACTTCAAGAAGGCGAAGAAGCTACTTTTATCTTTCCTTCACAACAAGCTTATGGTTATTATGGCGACGAAAACAAAATAGGTGGTAATACGCCTCTTATTTGTGATATTAAACTGAATTATATATTAGAAAACTAAAATTAATACAATCAAAAAAATGAGAAAACTAAATTTTTTAGTATTGAGCCTTATATTCACACTATTGGCTTGTAATGATAAATATCCAGATTTAAAAGATGGAATTTATGCTGAAATTAAAACAAACGAAGGTATCGTTGTTGCTGACTTACATTTTGAAGAAACTCCTTTAACAGTAGCCAACTTTGTAAGTTTGGCAGAAGGAACACAAGATGCTGTAAATGAAGAATACAAAGGTAAAAAATTCTATGATGGATTGATCTTTCACCGTGTTATCAAAGACTTCATGATACAAGGTGGTGACCCTATGGGAGTAGGTACTGGTGGTCCTGGTTATAAATTTTCTGATGAAATTGTAAAAGAACTAAACCACGATAAAAAAGGTATTCTTTCTATGGCAAATTCAGGGAAGAACACTAACGGAAGTCAGTTTTTCATAACCTTAAAACCTACCCAATGGTTAGATGGTAAACACACTGTTTTTGGAGAGGTAGTTTTAGGTCAAGAAATAGTTGATAAAATTGGAGTAACGCAAACTGATAACAAAGATAAGCCAAAGAAAGATATCGTAATCGAAACAGTAACTATATACAGAAAAGGTGATAAAGCGAAGGCATTTGATGCACCAAGCACCTTCAAAGAAACTAAAGAAAAATTAGACGAAGCTGCTAAAATTGCTAAAGAACAAAAAGCAAAAGAAATGGCTGAAGCTAAAATTAGAGCTGAAAAGAAGGCTGGGGAAGATAAATTACGCTTTGAAGAAATGAAGAAAGGTAGCAAAAAATTAAAAAGCGGACTACAGGTTGTTGTTACTGAAAAAGGTACAGGTGACAATATAAAAACAGGTGATAACGTAGGCGTATTTTATGCTGGATACCTTGAAGATGGAACTTTATTTGACACAAATATTGAAGAAATCGCTAAACTAACAGGAAGCTTTAACGAGCGTCGCTTAGCAATGGGAGGATATAAACCTATGGCGATTCCTTTCTCACAACAAGCTCCTACAATTCCTGGATTCAAAGAAGGGTTACTTTCTTTGAAAAAGGTAGGTGATAAAGCTACTTTATTTATCCCTTCTGAATTAGGGTATGGAGCTAAAGGCGGAGGTCCTATCCCACCTAATGCTAACCTTATCTTCGAAATAAAAATAGAAGAAATAAAAAAATAAACACACCGTAAAAGGAACTGTTTTTCCAATATATAGAAAGTAAAAAAGACTTCATTTCATTATGAAGTCTTTTTTTTATCGATATACGAGGTGAAACTACACATATGTACAGTCCGAAAATCTTAAAAAAATCAATCCCCCTTTAGGTTTGATAACAAAACAAGTCAGAAAAAATACTACCTTTATGCTCGGTGAATAAGCTCGTCTTTAGTGAGGGTACAACACCTTGTGAAAAATAATGACCAAACGATGAACAATAACATAACAGAAAAGGAATTTTTTAAAATTATTAATAAAAACTGCAAAAAATATGCTGACGAAATCGAAGATTCCTTTCCTCTATGGTCATTGGAAATTACATTTCCATTTTTAACAGAAGACGATATCAATAGTGCAGTTTATGGATTGGAGGGGAATGACGAATCTATAGATGCTTTTTTTATTAATAAATCTACAAAAGATATATATTTTGTTCAATGTAAATCTGCTCGAAGTATTAGACAACTAAAGGCTTGTAAGAAAGACTGGTTATCATATTTATATGATGCACCTAATAAACTTGCGAATACAAACTATATTGATAGTCATAAAAATGAAAGGGTTAGAGAAATAGCAGCAGAATATTTGGAGTACAAGAAAAAAGGCTATACTGTTAATTTTTACTTTTTTCATATTGGTTATTTACCTAACCATTCGATTTTAGAATCTTATGGAACTAAAGAAAATGAGAACTTCTACTATCTTGGTTTTGAAGAGCTAAAAGACCAATACTTCGAATATGCATCGAGGCTTACTTTAACTGAACCTGATTTTTTTAATATTCACGTAAATTATTCAAAAAATCCTGAAATTATAAATCAAACAATTGGTAATCATTATACTTTGATTTCGTTAATTACTGGTGATGAAATTATACGATTGCGTGAGGAATATAAATATCAACTATTCGACAAAAATGTAAGATATAATTTAGGTCTTAATAAAATCAATAAATCCATTGTATAAAGTGCTGAAAAACAAAAAAGTGACTTTTATTTTTTTAATAATGGTTTAACTATAACTTCTTTAAAATTCAAAAAGAGAGATTACAATACGATTAGAGTTGAAAGACCTCAAATTATTAATGGTGCACAAACAGTAGATTCAATATATACTGCATACAACAAGAGATTAAACAAATTAAAAAGAACTCTGAAAGACACTGAAAAAGCCAAACAAAAAGCTTTGGAAGAATTTAGTCACCTTAAAGTAATGTTTAGGATAATTCAAACTAATTTCAATGAAAATGAGTTTGAAATGAATGTAATCAAATGTAATAATACTCAGAATGCAGTTCAAGTTCGTGATTTTTACTCTAACAACCCTGAACAAATAGAGTTACAAAATAAGTTTAATGAACAAGGATATTTTTATGAAATAAAAAGAGGAGAGCGAAATTTCATTAAGAAAAACCCTCATACGAGGTTAAAGAAAAAACTTATAGATTTTAAATATTCACCAGATAATAT